>JAZRRY010000027.1:0-2263 GCA_045651145.1 Candidatus Nanosyncoccus sp. | reverse complement strand
CAATAGAGAGGTTAGTGGAGCCGACGGTGGCAGAAAATGATCCTGAGGAAGAGAAGATTGAGATTTCTCTTAGGCCGGTTACTTTTGACGAATATATTGGTCAGGAACACCTGAAAAATAATATCAGGTTGGCGATTGATGCGGTAAAAAAGCGAAATGATGGCACCACTCTGGACCATGTATTATTGTATGGCCCACCGGGACTTGGTAAGACAACGATGGCTGGTGTAATTGCGCATGAGCTAGGCGCATCGCTTAGGGTGACTTCGGGGCCGGCAATTGAAAGGGCGGGAGACTTGGCGTCTATTTTGACTAATTTAAAAGATGGCGATGTCTTATTTATTGACGAAATTCATCGCCTGCGTAGAGCAGTAGAAGAAATACTATACTCTGCGATGGAAGATTATAAATTAGACATCGTAATAGGGAAGGGGCCAGCGGCGCGGAGTGTGCGACTAGATTTGCCGAAGTTTACTGTAATTGGGGCAACTACTCGGACTGGATCACTGGCGGGGCCGCTCCGAGATAGGTTTGGCATTATTCATAGACTTGAATATTATAAAGAGCCAGAGATTGAACAGATTATTAATCGTACGGCTGGGATTTTGAATACTAAGATTGTGCCAGAGGCGACGGGATTACTGGCGACGCGTTCAAGGCTTACGCCAAGGATTGCGAATCGTTTGTTTAAGAGGGTAAGAGATTTTGCGGATGTGAACGGTGACGGAATAGTGGATCGGGAGATGGCCGTACGCTCGCTTGAATTAATGGAGATTGACAAGCTAGGTCTAGATCCAGCAGATCGTAATATGCTCCAGCTGATGTATGATAATTACGGAGATAGACCAGTAGGGTTAACGACGATTGCTGCACTGACTGGCGATGAAGCGTCGACAATTGAAGATTATTACGAGCCATATCTATTGCAAATGGGCTTAATTGCGCGTACGTCGCGGGGGCGGGTAGTGACAGAAAAGGGAAAGTCACACTTGAAAAATTTTAAAAATAAGTTATAATTACGATGAAGGAGTGATATGGATGAGAGTTTAGTAAAAATCCGTCACGAGAGAAGCAAAAAAGACTTCCCGAATGTGAGCTTTCGCGATGATGAATATATTGAATATGCATTTTCGAGAGCCAGGGTTTGCCTTTGGGGGATTTTGTTCGCGACATTTGGTGGGCTAGTAATAATACTCTTGGCGTTTTTGTTTGTGCTTCTAGGTCAAGAGAGAATTGATGATATGGGTAGGCGGTTTTTGTTTATAATACTGTCCGCTTTATTAGCAGCGGCCGTTATTATTTGTTTGGTTTCCGTTAAAATTTACAGAGGCAATCGCGTCTTTATTACTAATAAACGAGCAATTCAATTAGTTATGAATACTATTGTGTCTAGCTCTGTAAACGTGATTGATTTATCTTCGATAGAAGATGCGAGCTTTAGACAGGATACGATTATGCAGAGATTGTTCCATTATGGGACACTAAGGCTTGCTACGGTAGGAGATGAAACCACCTATACTTTTAAATATGCTGATATTTCACCAGAAGAGCTTAAAGGTGTGTCGAAATTGATTTCTGTAGCTAAAAAATCAATGAAAGATGACAATTAGTTGCGATTGTATTTGATATACGTATCTTCTTTTTCGAGGTCCGCTTTCAAAATATATTCTTGGCATTTGCCGTTGTTGCAATTAGCAGCTTCGTAATGGTATGAGCTTTTAGGGTCGCCTAAATTAAGACCTGATGGGTCGGTCCAGAGGGCTGGGTCGATTACTGTAATATTTTGCTCGGAAATTGATTCGGGATAGTAGCCGTGTGCGGGATAAAAACTTTCTTCCAGGGCGTAATACATGGCATTAATAGCGATTCTGCGATCTTCGTCGCGTTCCATGGCATCGATATTGGATTTTTGAACTAAGAAAAAGATAAGTAAAAGGCCGGCGAGTACAGCTACGATGCTAATTTCTAAAATAGTAAAACCTTGTTTTTTCATAACTAGATTATAACACAAAATGGTAGTGGTGTGGCTGTGGGTTTGATTGGTGGCCTAGTTAAGGGGGTTGCTATTATTTGATTTATAAGATATAATTAGCCTGTTGGTACCGTAGCTCAGCTGGTTAGAGCGTGGGACTCATAAGCCCAAGGTGGGTTGTTCAAGACCACCCGGTACCACCACGAAACTGCTCCAGAAGGAGTTTTTTTGTTGGGAACCACGCGAAATGAAAATAGTGCCGAGAATGTTCTCGGCACTTTGAGCTAGAGG
>JAZRRY010000026.1:0-2236 GCA_045651145.1 Candidatus Nanosyncoccus sp. | reverse complement strand
TCCAACCATTACCATCTACGACCAGAAAACGACTTCGGCCGGCAATGGCCCCATTATGCGCCTTGCGCCGGTCATTATCGCTAATACTTTCCCTAAAAAGAAATATCCGACACTTAAAGATGGCTACGAGAAGGGGAAACTTGCACTGACTCCAGAAGATGACGACAAGGAATTTATTAGTTTAGAGGATATTGAGCCGACAATCAATATGGCGGTTCTTTCGTGCCGCGAGACCCATAATTGTATCGCTGCTGAGGCGACAACAGCGTTATTTGCGACGATGCTTTATTGCGCCTTGCATGGATTGCCAAAGAACAATATTGCAGCCTATTGCGACCGCTGGACACACGGTGAGGAATACGATCGGTTCTGGATTGAGAATATCGACGAACTTGTGGGTCGGGGGCTAGAGAAGGACGGTTCGGCGCTCCGTGATTTAGGTGGATACATTGTCGACTCTTTCGCGATCTCGCTCTGGGGATTGATGCACTTTGATAATTTCGAGGACGGAATGCTTGCAGTGATCCGTCTCGGTGGCGACACCGATACCAACGCCGCCTGCTACGGCCAACTTGCTGGAGCTTATTATGGCTACGAATCAATTCCTGAAGAATGGCGAAGAGGTGTCCGTATGGCCGACGAGTTAGTAGAGATCGCCGACAAGCTCTTGGCAATGCCTGAATGTCCGGTCCTTAAGACTCGTTTTGAAGATGTAAATGAGGCAGCGAGTACAGATCCAATATAAGAATAAAATGAGTAGAATGCCGAATCTATAAGAAACCGAAGGGCGGTGGACCAATGGGGATTGGCTAGGGGTATGTTTGGGGATATAGGATTGCAAATAGTGCATTTAAGCAAGACTTCTATAGTATAATAGTGATAGTATGAAATTAGGTATTTCTAGAAAGAATGATATTATTTTGCTCAAAAAGATCCAGCCTTTTTTTGATAAACAGATTAGCAGTGTTTATCGATTTCCATTGGGGGGTCTTTCGAGCGCTAATGAAGCGGTAGGTTCTAAAAATAGCGGTGTATGTAGGTTGGAGATTCATTTTTCTGATGGCGAAAAACAGGAATTGGCTTTAAAAAGTAAGTCTCAGCGAACTTTAGTGAATGGGATAATGTTGCTTAGTAAAAAGAGCCCAAAATTACGAATGGATTTATTATTGAACCATAAAATATTTAGTTACAATGATAGTCATCGTAGGGAAATTGGCATTTATAAAAAAATTGATGAAAGCCTTACTAAAAACATGGCTTGCTACAAAGGTTCTTTTATTACTTTCCCAAGGACTTATAATTTACTATTTAGTTTTTATAATGAAAGTACTGAAAAACTGTCCTTGAATTTGGCGAAGAAGATTTTGGACGAAATCTTGCACTTCCATGTTTTTTATTATGATGACGACAATAGTGCCAGAAAGTTAGGTTTAAACATATATACCCCAAACGACTACAAGAATGCAAAGAAATGTATTTATGGGTTATATAATTCAAGGCATAAAGAAAATATTAAGCTATATGGCGAGAAAAAAGATAGAGAAATCAGTGATTTTATAGATAATATTGATAAGATTATAGCGAATTATTCGTGGCACCGTTCTTTTACGCATAATGATTTTTCGACTAGAAATATGTTTTTTGATAAGGGGAGATTCTTGTTTTATGATTTTGAACTGTCGTGCTATCAAAACCCAGAGCATGATTTGGTGGAGTTTTTGATGTATGATTTGGGGAGTTTCACGGACAAAGAAGTGAAAGAGTTGATTGAATATTATAAACGTGGTCTGAGACAAGGCGGGGTGGAGATTTTAGATGAAGATTATTATAAGCTTTTGGTTTATAATGCTTTTGAATTTGTGGTTAATCGGTTATCGATGACAAAAACAATCAATGAGAGAGCGGAACTAGATTTTGCGAAGCTCAGTGTGCCAAATTCAATAAGATTATTAAAGATTCTGGAGACAATAAAATGAATAAAGAGTTAGGAATATTAGAACTAGCGGATTACTCGGAAAAGATTAGCTGCAAAGACGGTTCGTGTTATTTAATTATTAATAAGAAGCTAAAAGAGCATCAATGCATGTTTGGATTCGTAGATTTGCCGGAAGATTTTGATACTGTGAAAAAGCTATTTGATAAGGTTGAGCAGAAAGCCAAAAAACTTGGTCATACAGAAATTATTGGTCCTATGAATTATGATACTTGGATGTCTTATCGCTGGGCTTTAAACGAT
>JAZRRY010000025.1:0-2512 GCA_045651145.1 Candidatus Nanosyncoccus sp. | reverse complement strand
AAGAGTAAACAAGTTACCGATATGGGGGCCTTCCTAGACCCTTTAGCTGACAAAATACTAGTAAACCTGGCCTTTCTAGCATTAGTATATCTACATATTATTCCTGTATGGGTATTTGCAATTATTCTGATACGCGACTTTGCAGTTGATGGGATGCGCATGATGCTGGCGCGCCGCAGTATTACCCTCTCCGCATCTTTTTATGGCAAATTAAAAACCACTACCCAGATGATTGCGTTGGTTATTTTGCTACTAAATCTCATATTAAATAATGAGATTATTAGTAATATTGGTAATATTTTGCTCTATCTTGCATTAATAATGACCGTCTTTTCTGGTATAGACTATCTATATCATGGTTGGCAAAAGATTAAATAATTAAATAAGAGAAATTATAACCAGAAGAATAGTACAAGCGAAAGCTGTAGAGTCGATTCTGTCTAAGAAACCACCATGGCCTTCGGACCCACCTACGATCATTTCTAGTCTAGCAAAATATTTATTCTTAATTAGAATCTCGTTAGAATCTTTGACGTCAAACTTGCGCTTTAAGTAACTCTCAAACAAATCTCCCATCAAAGCAAGTGGACCACAAAGTAGGTACATCCAATCAGTCGCAAAATCGCCATTTATGAGCATCTTAACAGTGACAAGCAAGATCGCCATAAATAGCCCAAATGCCGTTCCCTCCCACGTTTTGTTCTTTGAAATATGCGGAAATGGACGGGATTTCTTGAATAACTTACCGCCAAAAGCTCTCCCGAATAAATATGCAAAAATATCATATCCTGGTACACCAAGAATAATATACCAAAAATGATGAACATCGGTAGCCGTAACAAAAATAATACTCCAAATTAAAAAGACAACTTCGAGAATCGATAGGAAGATAACGGTACCGTCTGATTTTTTCTTGAAAAAACTAAACAGCTCAATCATCGCAATGAATGCGAAAAGAGCATAAATTAGTTTAAAAGGCATGCCATCTTTAATATAAAGCGCAAGAAGGGCCACCACAAACATACTAGCGCCTACGATAATTCTTACCTTAAAATTCCTATCCATATTTCGATTATAACACAATTATGATAAAATTATCCTATGCCATTAGAATTTTTATACCGCAAGCTTAAGAATACTTTACGTAAGATCGATATGAGGCTAGAGCGTGCTAAATATGGCTATATTGACAAGCTGCCAAAAGACATAGCGTATTTTGACGGCGGACTATACGACGCCATCTACGAATCTTCTTGTAAGTGGCCCCATAATACGGCGCTTCGCTATTTTGATGCTGAAATTACTTATAAAGACATGATTAAGAAAATTAATAAGGTAGCTGCAGCTCTGAAAGCGATTGGTGCCGAAAGGGGCGACCGTATTACCGTATGTATGCCTAATACTCCCGAGGCGGTATATATGTTTTATGCGATTAATGAAATTGGTGCTGTCGCTAACATGATTCATCCCCTGTCAAGCGAAAAGGAAATCGAAGATTATTTAGTGCAATCAAATTCCAAGATTATGCTTTGTATTGACATTTCATATTTTAAAGTTGAAGCTATTATCGAAAACACTAATCTCGAACAAGTCATCGTGGTATCACCTTCTCGTTCGATGGATCGAATCGTAAGAATTATTTATAAACTCACTAAGGGTCGCAAAAACCACGTCAAAAAATCGCAACATGTCTCGACGTGGGATAGTTTTTTAGCAAAAGCTAATAAATATATTGGCAATCCTCACGTACAAGTTAATCCGAAAGATGATGCTGTCATTATGTACTCTGGAGGCACCACCGGCAAGCCTAAAGGTATTATTCTTTCTAATCTAAACTTCAATGCTCAAGCCCTGGGTGCTAAATATCTGGTGCCGGAATTATTTAAAACTGAATATTCGTTTATGGCCTTTTTACCCAATTTTCATGCCTTTGGGCTAGGGTGTTGTATACATATGCCACTCTACTTTGGTGCAACTTCATTTTTGATTCCTCAGTTTAACCCCAAAAAATTTAAAAGATATATTACTAAGTATAAAATCAACATCTTGGTTGGCGTACCAACGGTATTCGAATATCTAACTAAGATTAAATTCAAGAAAAACGACTTAAAAAACGTTAAATACGTAGTTTCTGGCGGAGATATGATTAGCATGTCAAGTAAAGAAATGATTAATAGTTTCCTCAAAGAACATGGCTCAAAAGCACTAATCGAAAACGGTTACGGGCTAACTGAAGCTTCGGGTGGTTTTATCTTTTCTCCGCTCAGCGTCGCGGAAGATCCTGACGGTATTGGCTATCCTCTACCAGACAATGAAGTAATAATTATGGACTTAAAAACCAAAAAGGACGCGGCACCTGGTGCCGATGGCGAAATCTTGGTCCGCGGACTTTCAGTTATGAAGGGATATTTAAATAAACCAAAAGAAACTAAAGAAGCTTTTGAGGTTGTAAACACCAAAAAATATCTTAAAACTGGTGATATTGGCTATATTGACGAAAAGGGATTAATCC
>JAZRRY010000024.1:0-2900 GCA_045651145.1 Candidatus Nanosyncoccus sp. | reverse complement strand
AGTCGAATTACGGCCATCATGCCATCTTTAAAGTTATAAAAATGAATTAGTCCCCAAAGTGCAATTGTGAATGTATCCACAATGTATCCGCCAAGATTACAGAGTTTCTCTCTATCTTTATTTAGGGCACGACCAATGAGGTTGTCAATATTCATAAGCCAAAATTGGTCGAATTCTTCTCCTCTTATCCAGCGTTCGCAGTAAGATGCGATGTGGTTTTTGGGTAGTCCGTGCAGAGCGCAGTAAAGCATCGTAGCAAATAGCGCAGTCGTTGCCTCAGCAGCGATTGAGTTGTGTGTTTCTCTGCAGGATAAAACAGCCATCTCGAGCGTTGGCTCAATATCTTTCTGATCTATGTATTCACCTTTGTCATCTTCTGGATCTATTACGAGATTACCCTTTTCGTAACCATCCTTTAAGGTTGGGTATTTTTTATCGGGAAAGGTATTCGCAATAATAATTGGTGCAAGGCGCATAATGGCACCGTTGCCGGCTGATTCGGTTGTATTATTTTCATAAATAATTGGGTTGTGCTCGTATTCTTCGATGGCGCGCATGGTCTGTGCTCCGACATCACAAGCGGGCATACTGTCATAAGTACGATATCCTTCGTTTACCCAATTTGTAAACCTCTTCATAATATCGTAGGAATCGTAGCCTTGATTTACAATTAGGCTATCAGCAATGCAAAGGGCCATTTCTGTATCGTCGGTCCAGACACCTTTAGGGGCGCGGTAATTTTCGTGGAAGTGCTCGATCTTGTCTCCCATCTTCTCAATATAAACATCGGACGGTTCGGGTAGAAATTCTACTGGTGCGCCTAGTGCGTCGCCTACAGCCAAACCAACTAACATGCCACGAGCTTTGTCTTGGTATTTTTTCATATAGACATTATATCGCTAGGTAATAGGACTTAATAATTGAGGCGCTTTTCGTTGTATTTGGAGCTTCCAAATCCTAGAATCATGAGGAAAATTGGTTGTAAGAAAATTAGCCCAAAAGTAAATCCAACGCCGTGGCCAAATACTTTGGATGTGCGATAGGCGCTTACGATGGTTGTATAGACGCTTACTACTACTGTAACAATAGTAGCAATCATTGCCATTGGATGTGCTCCCCAGTTGTAGGCCTGAAGCTCTGCTTCATTCATCATGTAGGGATTTGTGCCGTCTATAGTAAACATAATGCTAGCACAAATGCTAATGCCGATTAGCCACCAAAACCAATTTTTCATTTTTACAATTTTAAGTGCAATGTAGTAATTATAGATAGGGATGATGGATTTCCATCCTGGCTCACCTGCTTTTTTGAAGATTTTCCAATTAGCGATAATCTGCAGGATATACCAGATTGCACATAATACGAATATTGTTGATAAAATGCTGCTCACTAGAGCTATTGCGGCAGGGCTTGTGTTCATATAACTCCTTTATTACTATTATGTTTATAATAACATTCGAAAAATAAAATTTCAATATTATTCCGCGTGATGATGTTTGAATAGTTTCGGAAAGATGAGCTCAAGGCCGAGTTTAATGATAATAAGCGAAATACCTAGACTAACGTATGCTTCGATGTTAATTTGCCAAATTAAGTGAATTAGGATAGAGAATAACACGGCACTACTAATGATACTGTCATTGATAGTTTCAACGCTGCTGGCAATAAGAGTGTCGGATTTTACTTTGAGGCCGGCAGTTTTAAGATAGCGCCCTAGTAGAAGCTTACCTACGATACTAGCAATTAATACTATGATGATTGAGGTAGAATACTCAATGGGTTCTGGATCGATAATTTTCTCAATAGATTCAATAATGATATGGATGCCCACGATGATAATGATAAGTGCAATAACAATTGCTCCTGTACGTTCAATTTTGGCGTGGTTTGATTGGAGCTTTTTGTTGGAGCCAAGCTTCTCACTAGCTATAACTATGATGCCAGATACGGTATCAATAAGACCATGAAGAGCATCTGATGTAATAGCCACGGAATTAGAAATAGAGCCGATAATAATTTTAAATAGTGCGAGTAAGAGATTTACGAAAACGGCTACCATGCCAGCCTTAACGACTGTCTTTGAATGATTGGTTTCGAGTTCTTGCTTTGCCATATTGTATGATTTTAGCACAAATTTGGTATAATGAAATAAATAAGAAAGGAGAGGAATGTTTGACTTAAAAGGGAGAGTTGCAGTAGTATCCGGGGCATCTTCTGGGCTTGGTCAGCAGATGGCATTAGCTTTAGCTCGTCAGGGTGCCGATCTGGCGATACTGGCGCGACGAATTGAAAGACTGGAAGATTTTAAGCCAAAATTAGTCGAGGCTGGTGCGGGTAAGGTACTTGCAATTAAATGTGATGTTACTTTAACCGATGATATTGATTCAGCTGCGGCGCAGGTCGAAAAGGAGTTTGGTAAAGTAGATATTTTACTAAATTGCGCTGGTTCTTCTAAAGATAAAGGCGTAGTTGAAATGACTGATGAAGAATGGGATTTTACCATAGCTACGGACGAGACAAGCGTTTTTAAAATGACCAGGGCGTTTGCAAAGATAATGAAAAAGCATGGATATGGAAGAATTATTAATATTGCTTCGATGTATGGCCTAGTCGGCAATACGGAAATTCATACAGTAGCTTATCATGCATCAAAGGGTGCAGTGGTAAACTTTACGAGGGCTGTAGCGGCAGAACTTGCGACTGACGGAATTACTTGTAATGCTATTTGTCCGGGGTATTTTTATACTGAATTAACTACTGAGGTCTTAGATACGCCTCGATTCCAAGAATTTGCTAAAACTCATGTACCAATGCAGCGTTATGGTAAGTCGGGCGAGCTAGACGCTGCGGTAGTATTTCTTGCATCTGGTGAAGCTTCGTATGTGACTGGTGCGATACTC
>JAZRRY010000023.1:0-5386 GCA_045651145.1 Candidatus Nanosyncoccus sp. | reverse complement strand
ATCAGCTTTTTCTAATAAATCTACGATTGATACATCTGAAGTATAATATTCGTCAGCGATTTGATCAAGATTATGTAATGATTGTTTTCCATCTATATTAAAATCAATTGCGTGGTGAGCCTTTATTATGATATAGAATTTTTGCTTAATCTGTTTTATGAGTTTTTCATCTAAGTAGTCTATGCAACTCGCGTCGGAACCAAAAGTTGGTAGTATTAGGAGCGTCGGTTTGTTCTTTTTTTGTTTTTTCTTGTGAAAATTTTGGTATTTCCAGTAAGGAACTACGTAATAGTTTGCCCCATATGCATTCAAAAACTTGGGTTCATATTTATTGAATGTAATAACTGCGTGATAATCTATTTTCCAGTCGATTTGGTAAACTGGGGTAGGTTTTGTTGAGAGTGCGCCATAATAATATTGGATATGATAATGATATTTTGTACGTTTAATCACGTTTAGATGAGGGTATGGAGTTAAAAGTATTTGGTAGGTTTTGTTTTTCGGAACATCATTTAATGGAGAATAGCCCAGTTCTTCGATTTTTTGTATGGTATGTTTGGCAAGCCCGTTATAGCCGCTGTCGTATGGGATAATAATATCTACTTGTATTTTAGATTTCATCATATCATCAATAGCATCACGCATGACGAAGAATTCAGTTAGGTCATCAAATATTATGGCGACATTGTTATTTTTCATTTATTGTAAATTTTCCTCGGTTAAATAGTATTGCGTCGGTTGTTTTATTGGCCATATCTTCGTAATCGTCGCGTCTTATAGCGATAGTGGGGGATTCTTCATCTGGATAGAAGGCCATAATATCGCCATTTTGGTTTCTGACGGAAATGTTGACGCGAATATTTGAATCGTTTATTTCTGGTATTGTGGTTTCAAAAGTTATTTTTTTAAATCCTTTTCCAATGCATATTTCGTGTTTAGAGTTGCTATTGATAATGGCTTGACCACGTATAACATCCCATAATGTAAGCCCGACAAAAGTATTAATGTTTTCCATTACATCATAAGATATCTTTAATTTAATTGGTTCATTTTGGTTGGGTTGTTTGGGTGATAAGAGTTTTACGTTAAGGTTTTTGATGAATTTGCTTGGTTTTGGTTGTTTTTCTTTATTGCTTGTATAGCGTTCGGCATTTTCTAAGCTATAACTATTGGCAACGTCTTTAGGGCTACCATCAATTCTGATTATGCCGTCGCGAATAAGTATTGCGCGGTTACAATATTGGCGGACATTCTCCATGGAATGGGTCACTAGTATTACGGTTTTAGTTTTATCTTTTTTGATCATATTAAAGAATTGATTACATTTAGTTTGGAACGCTTCGTCACCAACGGCGAGAACTTCGTCTAATACCAGAATGTCACCTTGTGCTTTGATGGCAATAGAGAATGCAAGGCGAACTTGCATACCAGAGGAGAAGTTTTTGAGCTTTTGGTCCATAAAATCTTCGAGTTCGGCAAATTGCACTATTTCATCATACATTTCGTCCATTTCTCTATTTGAGAATCCCAGGAGGGAACCATTCAAATATACATTTTCACGACCAGTGAGTTCGGGATTAAAACCTACGCCGAGTTCAATAAAAGGGATAAGGTTGCCATTTATAGTAACTTTGCCTTTTTCTGGATAGTAGACGCCAGCTAGTATTTTCAAGAGGGTAGATTTGCCTGAGCCATTACGACCCACGATACCGAGAAAATCACCACGCTTAACTTCGAAATCGATATTCTTGAGAACTTGTTGTTTTTTATATCCTTTAATGCCACGAATAAGATTAAAAATGGATCCTTTTAGACTACTAGAGCGGTCGGTAGGTAGTTTAAAACATTTGGATAAGTTACTAACTTTAATAACTGTTTCGCTTGTGGGGTTGTTGATTTCGGTACGAGAGCCAAATTTTTCTTTCATTAGACGTCCTCCGCAAAGGTTTTTGATTTTTTACGAAAGAAGAAAATAGATAAAGTAAAAATAACAAATGTTAATAATATAGGAAATGCCTGTAACCAGAAATTATCAATGAAATTCCAAGTTGTAATTGTCTCATGTGTAATGAGATTGTGTCTAATGTCCTGAATGGATTGAGCAATAGGATTTAAAAGGATGATTCTGGCGGCGATAATACTGCTTGACGCAACCATAGAAATTGGATAAATGATAGGTACAGCATAGAAAAGTGCTTGGATACAAACATCCCATATTGATGTAATGTCACGGTACTTCACGTTGACGGCACCCAGAAGGAGCGAAATGCCAAGTGACAGAATATACAATTCAATTAACGAAAATGGAACAAGCAACCAGGTCCAACTTGGCTCAACGCCGTTAATGAGGGCAAAAATAATAACGACGACTAGGTTTATTAACATATTGATTACTGCTGTAAGCGTTGCCGAAACTACCACGATGTATTTGGGAAAAGAGATTTTGCGAATTAAATCACCACGTGTTACTATGGCTTGGATACCTTGAGAGGTGCATTCGGTAAAAAAGCTCCATATGGTGGTACCACATAGTAGATATACTGGATAATGAGGAATATCTCCTCCGAATCTAAGTAATTTTGCAAAAACAATATATAAGATTGCAAACATCATTAATGGCCGAAGCAGAGCCCATAGGTAACCAAGGACGGAGCCTTGATATCGGAGTTTAAAGTCTGTTTTGGTTAGCTCGGCTAGTAGTATACGGTTTTTTTTATTCAATATGTGAGGTATACTCATATTCATTAATTCTATCATATAATGTTATAATTGTCATATGAAGAGAATACTAGTTACTGGGGGGACCGGTTTTATCGGTTCACATACAATTATTGAACTTTTTAAAAAAGATTACGAGATTGATATTGTGGATAATCTTTTTAATTCTAAGATTACAGTATTGGATAAAATAGAGAAAATAAGTGGAAAAAGGCCTGGTTTCTATGAGGTTGATATTTGCGACAAAAAAGCATTAAATGAAGTGTTTGATGCTAATAGATATGATTTAGTGATACATTTTGCTGGGCTGAAGGCGGTGGGCGAATCGGTGGCTAAGCCGTTAAAATACTATGAAAATAATGTGGGAGGGACACTAAACCTTTTAGAATGCATAAAAGCGCATGGTGTAAAGAAAATGATTTTTTCATCTTCGGCAACAGTGTATGGCGAGCAGGATACTCCTAAATACGATGAGACGATGCCAACGGGAATGGGAATTACTAATCCTTATGGAGAGACAAAACATGTGATTGAAGAAATCTTAAAAGATGTGGCAGATTCAGATCCAGAATTTGAAGTGATAATTTTGAGATACTTTAATCCTGTAGGGAATCATCCGTCTGGATTACTCGGTGAGGATCCGAACGATATTCCTAATAATTTAATGCCAATAATAATGAAGGTGTCGCGTGGCGAGATCAAAGAACTGAGTGTTTATGGCGATGATTATCCGACTCCGGACGGAAGCGGGATTCGTGATTATATTCATGTGGTAGATTTGGCTAAAGGTCATGTGGCGGCAATCAGTAAGATGAAGCCAGGGGTTTCGATTTATAATTTAGGGAGTGGAAAAGGGACTTCGGTTCTTGAAATGGTTGCGGCTTTCGAAAAAGCTAGCGGGAAGAAGCTTCCTTATAAGATAGTTGGACGTAGAGCTGGTGATTTGGCGGAGATATATGCGGATCCATCTAAGGCGGAAAGAGATCTAGGATGGAAAACTGAATTAACGATTGATGATGCAATGCGCGATACTATTAACTACTTAAATAGTTTATAAGCCACTTGAAATAATTTAGGGCTGGTGAGCGCGAGGCGCAGGGCGATTTTGTCGGTGGTGGTAGCCTCGGGGTTTTTAGTGATGTATTCTTGGTGGGTTTTTAGATACTTTGTAATAGATTTGCCTTCTTTATGATTTAGGGGGATTTGGCGTAAGATTGAAAATCTTGCGCGCATGCGGCGCTCGTTGGTGGTATTTTTAAGGTCTGGATATTTTTTTTCTATTTTGTCGCACATTTCGTCGGTAAAAGTAATGAGAACTAGTTTGCGGTCGTCAAAGTTTTTAGCAGTAATAGAATCATCATGATGAATATAATGGTAATATCCCTGAGGAATAAAAACTATTTGCTTTGCTTTTAGAAATAGTTTATATGTAGTATTTACATCTTCGTGGAGTTTACCAACAGGGAATTTAATATTATTAAAATAGGATTTTGGAAATAACTTCATAGTGGAAGAAATCATAAATCCCTCTTCTTTTAGCATGGCTTTTAGGGCTTCATCGGTAGTAAAGGTTTTTTCTGGATATTTTTGATTAAAATGGGTGACTTTGCCGTTTGGGTAAATCTCTTTAAAGGAGCAGGCGGCGATGTTTGATTTAGTAGAGGTAAGGGCATCGAGGAGATGTTGAACCATGTAGGGTTCGATAACGTCGTCGGCGTCAACAAAGGTAACATAATCGCCAGTGGCTTTTTTAAGGCCGGCATTACGCGCGCCGGAGAGGCCGGCATTTTTTTGATGAATGACTTTAATACGGGAATCTTTTTTGGCGTATTTGTCGGCGATTTCGCCAGAATTATCGGGGGAACCATCATCTACGAGGATGATGTCGAGATTTTGATGAGATTGATTAATGACTGAATCGAGGCAACTTTTTAGGTATTTTTCGGAATTGTAAATAGGAATAATAATGGAAACTTTGGATTTTTGGGGTTGGGGAATGTATTCGTACGATATGCTCTGCTTGTTTCTTTGAAAGACGAATTTATCGTAGAAGAGGAAGTTTAGAATCATGATCACAATCGATGTGAGCGCAAAAGCGCCGGTGGTGAGCACGAATTCGTAAGAAAACGGAAGATGAATTGCGGACGTAATGTTGTAGGCTAATTCGTAGAGCGGAGTGAATAGACTAAATAATTGAGTAAGGGAAGGACTGATAATGATGGCGAGCATAGTGTTCCAAATGAAGAATCTAATAATGGAAGCTTTGGTGACGTTGCGCTCTTTCCAGGTGATCTTAGAGTGGGCAATGAAGGCGACGATAATAGTAATGGTGGTAGCGATGAGATTGGAGAGCCACAAAAGCTCATTATTTTTGGTAATAAGGTTAGCGATGACGGCGTAGAGGGCATAGTTAAAAGCTGTGATGCCGATGCCGACGAAAAAATACCTGGTAGCATGTTTAGAGGTTTTAACATCGGTAGAAGAAGTAGATGTTTTCATGATACTAATTATATCATTAATGTATTTGAGTTAATGACACTATTTTTTTATTAAATCTTATGCTAAAATAATACTATAACCATTAACGTTAATACCATACTATATGAATATAAATAGGCTATCTACTATTACGTTTGGTTTAGCTGGAATCTCTTTACTTTCTGGTCTA
>JAZRRY010000022.1:0-2425 GCA_045651145.1 Candidatus Nanosyncoccus sp. | reverse complement strand
TGGATTGGCGAGCATTTGAGAAAGAAGCCATAGATAATGGCTTAAAGCTTGAAGTGACGGAAGTTCCACCAAGTAAGCAACCGACAGCCGAATCATTAGTTAGAATGAACGAGAGGTTGAAACCACAAATAGCACAAAATGAGGTCAATCAAGTCTTAGCCTCGCTACAAAAAAGCAAGCACGCACTAGTTTAGTTAAAATAGCCTCGAATATGACGAGGCTATTTCGCTAGACTCATGGAGAGATGGTCAGATATTTTACTTTGATTTGGCAACATGGTTTTTGACGTGGTGTATTATCGAATAATAACAATAATACTCGGCCCACCAAACTCCGAAGCCAACCCGGGCCATTTATAGCAATATAAGAAAAAATTTTCAACCCCCAATTTACCTAAAATACTACATAAGAGTTTTGCCTATTTTAGATACTGCCATACTGCGCCATCCGCAGTGTCTTTTACGGTAATGTTTTGTTTTGCGAGTAGGTCGCGGATTTCATCAGATCGAGTATAGTTTTTTTCTGCACGAGCTTCCTCACGTTGCTGAATTTGTGCGTAGGTTTCTTTCGAAATGTCAGGTGTATCGGCGATTAAGCGCAGACCAAATAGTTCATCTATATTTTTCCAATCTTCGAGTGACAGATTCTTGTTATCAATTATCGCAAAAGCTTCCGACGAATTCATATTATTATTAACTGCGGCCAGAATCTCAGAAAAAGCATCTTTTTCACCAACGATATCATTCTGGTAACACTCTGCAATCCTATTTCGCCAATTTAGCCTGCGGTTTTTTGCACCTTCTAGTGATTCAAAAGTAAAATTACGAGTGCCTTGGTAGTGGCCTGACAATACCCACATTTTATAATCCATCGCAGAAAAACCACGTTCATTTAGATCACGAAGCGAATAAACATTACCGAGAGATTTTGAGATTTTCTCGTTGTCGATCGTGATAAAATCACAGTGCATCCAGTATTTTGACAGATTTGTGCCATATGCACCGTAGCACTCTGCAATTTCGTTAGTATGGTGTACCGGAATATGGTCAATCCCGCCCGTATGTATGTCGATCGGCTCACCTAACTCCTTATGAATTATAGTTGCGCATTCTAAGTGCCAACCAGGATATCCAGGGCGCCCTAAATAATCCCATCGCATCGCATGTTTTTCGCCAGGCTTAATAAACTTCCAAACGGCAAAATCCGAAGCATTCTTTTTTTCGCTAGAAAAATCAACTCTAGCACCAGCCTTTAACCCTGCAAGATCAAGCTTAGCGAAATCAGCATACTTTTCGAACTTACTCGTATCGAAGTACACCCCGTCAGATGTCTCATAAGTAAAACTGTTTTTCGTCATCAAATCAACTGCTTCGGTATCTTCTTTGATGTAGTCAGTTGCACGTGCTAATACGTCCGGCTCAGTTAGTTCAAGTGAACGATAATCATCCATAAATTGCCCGATATAATAATCAGCAATCTCGAACACGGTCTTCCCCTCACGCTCGGCCCCCTTCTCAAGTTTATCCTCACCTTCATCGCCGTCAGAGACAAGATGCCCGACGTCGGTAAGATTCAAAACTCGTTTAATTTTATAATTATTAGCTTTAAGGGCCCTAACGAGTAGATCCCAGTAGATATACGCAGTCAAATTCCCAATGTGGGCATAATTATAAACCGTCGGCCCACAGGTATAAATCTTCACAACATCACTATGAGGTTTAAAATCCTCAAGTTTACGCGATGTCGTATTGTAGATTTTAAGCATTAATGCTCTCCAATAATACTTTAGCGAGCTCAGTGTATTTATCTTCTGAAACGCTATGGCGACCAACGGTCTTAATGGCGGTAATATTCTTGTTCGCCTTCAGCATCCCGGGGATATTATAGGACGAAATAATTTTATCTTCGTCACCATAAATGATAATAATTGGTAAATCAAGCGAAGCAAGTACGTCATAATTTGATTGATCGAGCACAATATTAGACATTGAATTCTTGAAAGATTTCTTCTCGACGATATCCGGGTTTTTGGCGCTAACAGAATCAATGAACCCATCAATCCCCTTCTGGAAATCAGGATGAGCGAAATCCTGTGCAGAATAAATCGGTGGAGATACAAGAACTAGCTTCGAGATCTCATCCTTATAAATGGAAGCATATCTTGTGACGATAAATGTACCGAGCGAATGACCGACAAGCACTAATGGTGACTTAACATCGAGCTCGGTAATCGAATTATGGAGCGCCTCAAGCTGATCATCGTAGTCATAGTTTAGAGAATCGTCCTTTGTGGACTCTCCGGAGCCAAGAAGATCAAAAGTCACAAATCTAACGTCTTTTAGATCTTCTATAGAATCAAAATAAGTTAGAGCCTTATTGTAAGTATTCGAATCAGAAGCTATTCCATGAATCAATACAACAGTTA
>JAZRRY010000021.1:0-9407 GCA_045651145.1 Candidatus Nanosyncoccus sp. | reverse complement strand
CCACGATGTTGTTCATGATATGCGTGCTACCTAGAACTAACAACATTAGCACCGCTTTTAAGAGCGGTGCTTTTTTGACAAATTTAATATAGTATGTTATTCTATATATGGTAGGTGGGAGAACTTTAATAGGAGGAAGAGGTATGAAGGAATATACAGTGGCCGATATCGCTATTTTTGCGGGAATTCTTTTATCGTCTGCTATTATAATTGTAATTCTATTTTGGCAGGGTAATTTAACGACATGCAGTATGCTCGTAGCTATGTTAGGTATCTTGATATGTTCTGATTTGATATCTAAAATACAGAGCTTACATAAGAAGTTTAAGAGTGGGTTACTTGCTTTTTATGTAGCAGTGGCTTTAGCTCTTATCTCATGTGTTTCGTCGTTTGAGAGCGTTACAAATAACATTGGACAAAATGCAGCCGAACTACTTGCTGCAATCGCTGTGGTTGGAACTCTTTTAAACCTGTCCGCACTTATATGTAAAGTCTATTCTTAAGGGTTGGGTGATATAATAGACATGATTATTCGTATGATTGTGGCTACCGTTTGTGTAGTTGCTGGCTTATCGATTTTCATCAAACTAATATTGATCGATAAACGGCTTAGGCGAGACAAAGAAACGTACTCTAGGCCGACCATCTGCGGCATACTGTTCCTGATTGCTACTACCATAGTAGCTCTATATGTGCTTGGAGCTATAGAGCAAGAAGCGATGATCGCATTAGTGGTTTTTGCCACTCTTGCCGCTGTTTTTTTAATACTAATAACACCGCCACCGCACTATTAACCGAACGCCACTTCCCCTAAGACGAGTCGCCAAAAAAATCGGCGGCTCGTTTTTCTTGAAAAGTTGCGCGATAATAATAATTATGTTAAAATCTTTTTATGAATATTTGGCAAGAATTAATCCGTCCGTTTCTGATTCTCGCTCCGATGGAGGGAGTGACTGATATTTTGTTTCGCCAAGTTATAGCTAGTGCTGGCAGGCCAGATTTGTTTTTTACAGAATTTACCAACGTATCGTCTTACGCATCCGAAAAAGGGCGCGCCAACGCATTAGAAAGGTTAGAAATTGCGCCCACTGACTCTCCGATTATTGCCCAAATTTGGGGTAAAAATCCAGAGCATTTTTCGGAAACTTGCCAGGCGCTTTTTTCACTTGGATTTTCGGGGGTTGATCTAAATTTTGGTTGCCCAGACAAACACGTTAATAGAGCTGGTGGCGGAGCAGCTATGATTAAAACCCCAGAACTTGCCATAGAATGTTTTAGAAACGCTAAAAAATCTACCCCTCTTCCGGTTTCAATCAAAACACGTCTTGGTTGGTCTAATCCTGAAGAATATAAAGATTGGCTACCTGTACTGTTTAATGAACATCCCATAGCGCTTACAGTACACTTAAGGACTAAAAAGGAAATGTCTAAAGTTTCTGCTCACTACGAATTAGTTCCAGAAATAATCGCACTCCGAGACAATATTTCACCAGAAACCAAACTTATTATCAATGGCGATATCAAAGACCGTTCCCATGCACTAGAATTACATCGGCAATTTCCAGAAGTAGATGGCTTCATGATTGGTCGTGGCGTTTTTCAAAATCCATATTGTTTTACCGATCATACGCCTACCCGAGAAGAATTAATAGTGCTCCTTAAAATGCATTTAGATTTATACGAGAAGCATGAAAAGGCCCATTCTCATGTTTCTTATGAATCCTTAAAGCATTTCTTTAAGATTTATATCAACAACTTCCCTGGTGCCAAGGAAATCCGGGCTAAACTTATGGAAACCCACTCGATAACTGAAGCCCGTGCTATAATGAAGATATGAAAATTGCATTACTTGGCTATGGTAAAGAAGGCCAATCTACCGAAAAATATTTTAAATCTCATTTTAATAATCTAGAATGTGATACTTTTGATAGCTTTACTTATGACGAAATAAAAATGAAAGATTTTTCAGATTACGACATGGTTTTTCGTAGCCCTAGCGTTCCACCGCTAGGGCTCCCAAATGAAACAAGTATGACGAAGTACTTTTTTGACCATTGTCCATGTCAAATTATCGGCGTCACCGCCACCAAGGGCAAAGGCACCATCTGCTCTTTTATAAAATCCATTCTGTCCGCCCTTAAAAAAGACGTCCATCTAGTTGGTAACATCGGCAATCCCGCTATCGACATTCTAGACGATTTGAAGAAAGATTCTGTTATAGTTTTCGAGTTATCTAGTTTTCAACTCTGGGATATAGATAAATCCCCCCATATTGCTGTTATCGGACAACTAGAACCAGATCATCTCAATGTCCACAAAGATTATGATGATTATTTATCCGCAAAATCACATATCACTAAATATCAAACCGCTGATGATTTTCTAATTTATTTCAAAAACAACCCAGATTCAATAAAACTATCAAAGTGCTCTAAGGCACAAAAAATCCCCTACCCTTTCGATATTCCCGAAGATGTCAAAAATGCCATCATGATACCAGGAAAACACAACAAAGAAAATGCCATCGCAGCCATTTCGGCCGTAGCCTGCTACAAAAATATCTCACCGGATGAATTTTTAACCGCAAATATGGCTGAGATAATTTCCGGGCTCCGCAGCTTTAAGGGTCTACCTCACCGTCTTGAATTTCTACGTGAACTAAATAACGTTAAGTATTACGATGATAATTTCTCTACCAACCCATCGTCCACTCGCGTCGCTATCGCATCCTTCCCAAGCGACAATCTGATAGTTATTATTGGCGGTCGTGACAAAACCGATTACAGAGATCTTCCCGAAATCTATGAAATCCTACAATCTCCACAGGTTAAGAAAATTGTTTTAATTGGGGAATCTGGACACGAACTCGCAAAAAATTACCAAGACTACCGCTTTATCGTTTCAAAATCACTAAAGGAAGCTGTAGATGTCGCCAAAGCCGAAGCAGAAAAACTAAATAAAGCCATAGTGTTGATGTCGCCATCTGCCGCCTCATTCGATATGTTTAAAAACGTCTACGACCGTGGCGACCAATTCCAAACCATAGTTAATAATTTGCATTAACTCCATTATTTGACTTTTATTAAAAGATATAATATAACATAAAGGTTATATACATGCGCAACAGATAGGATACACATGAGCACTTTAAAAATAGCTACTAAATTCAAGAGAATTATTGTGATTATCGGGATAATAGCGCTATTTGGACTTATGTTCAAGAGCTGTCGCTATGATGATATCAAACCAACTGTCACATCGTCAACCGGTAATGCCACGCAATGCACTACCGATAGTCGCTACGTTGACTATACGGTAACAATACCACTCGTGAACCTTGCAGATTCTATCATTACCGATGTTCACGGGAATTTATTCTGTATTTATAGCAGTGCTTCTGGCATATATAGTTTCTATACCAAAGATGCAGAAGGCGGCTACCACCTACACGCAATACCGGCATCAATGGTCACAATCTACCAACAAGACAATCGTCACGATATCGTAATCATCGGCTCATACTGCTCTATCCTATCGTCCAATGCAGACGATAGCGCTCATTTTTCTATCAATGATGGCGACTTTGAGCGATATCTATCCAGCATGGAAGAGCTAGAGTTTCCAAAACCCGAAATCAAAAAAATAGCTCTTTTTGTCCCAGAAGGGACTATTATCGAGAGCTACAACCTTGATGCTAGCTAACCACAGTGCCCCCTTCAACGGGGGCACTTTACTATTAGAAATTCAATCTCGATTCTAAGCTAGAGATAAATGCTTTGTCCGTCGATGATACCGCCGCAAAACCTTTAATCCCAGAACCTGCAAATTCTCTAGCGAGTTCCACCATCTTAAATTTATCAATCTCCTTAATCAAGCTCGGCATATTGTCATATTTTTGTATTGTCTCGTTGGTAAAATAACCTTCTGCATAATAATCTGCAATTTGACCTACCGTTTGCGCGCCCATTTGCAATCTACCAAGCGCGTAAGATTTTGCCGCATCAAAATCTTTATCTGACACCTCACCATTTAGAGCCTTAGTTAATTCCATCTGGATCAAATCAAATAGCTCTTCAGCATTTTCTACATTCACTTCCCCATCGAAATCCCAATACGAACTATTAGCATTACTAGCTACAGAGCTCCCCATGCCATAGACCAAGCCTCGCTTACGCGCTGTACCAAAAATACGCGAATTAGTTGTGCCATTCAAAATATGATTCAAACAATTCATCGCAAATACTTCATTCGGCTCTAGATGCCTAGGCGTCACCAAAGAAAAGCCAAACGTTACGTTAGAAGCATCTTTGCGCCTAATTGATACCGCTTCAGAAGTATGTAAATCCGCCACTGGAATTTCGAATTTTTCCCCTTCTTTCAAATTCCAAGATTCTAGCATCCGCATAATCTTGCGCTTACGCCCACGAATCTTACCTGCCACCACGAAAAGCATATTCTTGGCTGTATGTGTACGGCGATAATGTTCGCGGATGTCTTTTAATTCAATATTTGATATAGTTTTGATTCGCTCAGGTAGATCCAAAATGTCTTCACCTACAGCCTGCTGCACCTTAGGCCAAAGCAAACGATAATAATCATTCATATAACCTGTTAATTCGCTACGCACATTGGATTTTTCGGATTTAAGCTCCTCTTCATTAAACCTTGGCTCACAAATAGATACTCTTTGTAAATCCATAATACGTTCCCACTCAAAATCCGCGCACTCCGCTTCGTAACAAACCGATATGTCAGAGGTCCAAGCATTATGATAAGCTCCATTCTTAGTAAACTCCGCCTCAAAAGCTTGCTCATCGCGAAATTTAGCATTCGCACCAAAAGCCAAATGCTCTACCACGTGGGGAATCTCATAAACATCCTTGTTCTTAGCATACATCATGCCAGCCCTAAATTGAATTCGTGTAGACATCACACTGGCCCCAGGAATATTAATTAGAATCCCCTTCGCACCATTTTTAAGAGTGATTTCTTCTACAGAATGCTTCATGGTGAAATTTATCTACTTACGGCCCTTTTTGTTCGATTTTTTTCGCTTCTTAGCGGATTTCTTAGAAGAGGATTTTCTCGCGACAACTCTCTTAGTCGCAGATTTCGTACTAGATGGCCTCTTCTTAAACTCATCATCAAGATTCTTCTGTCCTTTTGAAATTTCATTTACACCTTTTTCAGTCTGACTTTCCGCCATCTTAGTAAGCTCAGATTCATATTCCTCGCCATCCGTTACGTCATCAGCCGCCGCTTCGGCAGGCGTAATCGTAAGTAATATCTTTAGTACCTCTTCACGCAAATTACGTTGCAACCCGTCAAATAACTTCTGAGATTCGCTTCTATACTCCACTAACGGATCGCGCTGACCAACGCTACGCCAATGAATACCTTCTCTCAAATGCTGCATATTTTCTAGATGTTGCATCCATAAAGTATCAAGCACTTTAAGATAGACCTCACGCTCAACCTTACGCATCATTTCTTCACCAAATTCAAGCTCTTTTTTATGATAAGCCTCTTCTACGGCTTCCAAAGCAAACTTATAGCGATCCTTCTCTTTACGCATCAAGCCAATTCCATGAATTAGGTCGTCGTCAAAATCAAATACCGATTTAAATTCTTCGTCAAAATTTTTATTTACTCTAGAAGAGAATTCAGTTAAAGTTTTAACTTCTTCGCGCATTAAACGTTTAATCTCTGGGTAGATTTCTTCACCATCTAGAATTTTGCGTCGCATCATGTATACAACTTTACGATGGCGGTTAATTACATTATCGTACTGGACAACATTTTTACGTGAATCAAAGTTAAAGCCTTCGATTCGTTTTTGTGCCGCCTCTAGAGTTTTAGAAATTGCTCTGGTTTGAATTGGAGTATCCTCGTCTACGCCCAATCTAGTCATTAACATCTTTACTCGGTCGCCCTGGAAAATCCGCATCAAATCGTCCTCGCAACTCACAAAGAATTGCGTAGTGCCAGGATCACCCTGACGTCCACCACGACCTCTCAGCTGATTATCAATGCGCCTAGCATCGTGCCTTTCTGAACCAATTACTACTAAGCCGCCAAGTTCTCTTACGCCTTCACCAAGCTTAATATCCGTACCACGACCAGCCATGTTGGTAGCAAGTGTAATTGCGCCCTTCTCGCCAGCTTTAGCAATAATCGCAGCCTCACGCTCGTTATTCTTAGCATTCAAAATCTCATAAGGCAAATCAAATTGATCTAAGTATCTAGCGATTTCTTCGTTATTAGCAATAGAGCCAGAGCCCACTAGTACCGGTTGCCCTTTTTCGTGATACTTCTTAATCTCATCAGCAATCGCCTTTAGTTTTCCAGCCTTAGTCTTATAAATCAAATCGTCCTTATCCACCCTAGCAATTGGCTTATTCGGTGGAATCTGAATTACGTCTAGAGCATAAATTTGCTGGAACTCTTCCGCCTCTGTAAAAGCTGTACCCGTCATACCAGATAATTTCTTATACAATCTAAAGAAATTCTGGAAAGAAATCGTAGCTAGCGTCATAGACTCTTGCTTTACTGCCACTCCTTCTTTAGCCTCAATCGCCTGATGAAGACCCTCGTTATAGCGCCTACCCTGCATCAAGCGTCCAGTATGCTCATCCACAATAATCACTTCACCGGAATTAGTAACCACATAATCCTTGTCACGCTTAAAGATAATCTCAGCCCGAATCGCCTGTTCAAGATGATAGACTAGGCGTGTATTTTTAGTGGAATAGAGGTTATCTACACCTAAAATTTTTTGGACTTTGTCGATACCAGCATCAGTTAAGGTAACGGAACGACGTTTTTCATCAAAGATATAATCCTCTGGAGTCAAGCGCGCCGCGACTTTAGCAAACTGGTAATATGATTCTGGATTATCTCCAGCTGGAGCAGAAATAATTAAAGGAGTCCTAGCTTCGTCGATTAGAATTGAGTCTACCTCGTCTACAATGGCAAAGTTTAATTCGCGTTGACGCAAATATTGTACTTCACTGGTCATGTTATCGCGCAAATAATCAAAACCGAATTCGTTATTGGTGCCGTAGGTTATATCTGCCGCGTAAGCTTCTTTACGGGTGGCTGGCCTTAGATGCAAGAAACGCTCATCGTCATGTTCTTCGTTTTTGTATTCTGGGTCATAAATAAATGAAGCTTCATTGATAATTACCCCTACAGATAAGCCTAGAAAATCATAGATTGGGCCATTCCAGCCGGCATCACGTTGGGCCAGATAATCATTTACGGTTACCACATGTACACCACGCCCAGTCAAGCCATTCAAATATGCCGGAAGCATCGCAACTAAAGTTTTGCCTTCCCCAGTCTTCATCTCTGCTACTGCACCTTCATGCAGTACCATACCACCAATCAGCTGTACATCATAAGGCCTAAGCCCAGTCACACGCTTAGACGCTTCGCGGGCTACCGCAAATACATCCGGGAGTAATTCATTCAAAATCTTGGTATCATCAACCAGTGAACGTTTCTTACCCTTGCGATTAGTACCTTGCTCAGTGTGTGCCTTTTTTAAAGCTTTATCGATTCTCGCCCTAAAAATCTCTGTCTGCTCACGAAGTTCCTTGTCAGACATCTTCTCGTATTTAGGTTCCAACTTATTGATTTCTTGAGCCTTTTTCCATAGACGTCGCAAAATCTTTTTCTGAGCATCGCCAAACACGCCCTGTAAAAATTTAGTGAGTGCTGTTTTGTCGGCCAACTTATCGGTCGGTTTCTTTTCTTTTCTCGCCATATTTCTCCAATCTACCCCCTATTCTACCACATTATTTTCTTCTGATAAAGAGACTGTGCCAGTTTCTTTTTTGACGATGTGGTTGAACCTCAAGCTTATAACGTCGAATCTGCCCAGTCAACTTCGCCTCAACCAAATCTACGCCAGCAAAAATGTTTGTACATTCATCTTTGGCAGCTAAAACCTTACCGCCAGGAATTTCCATTGCCGCCGAAATAGAATACTTTTCATTTTTCCCTTTACCAATTTCCGCCACTACTACCTTGCAAACTACGTCTTTTTTGGCACCACGTGGTAAATACCGATCTAGCTTACCTAATCTTTTAGCAGTATATTTACGGAATGGCTCATCAATCTTATATCCATTACCGCTGATTTCGATTTTGTCAATCATTTAGATCTCCTCCTTATTATTAAAATACGGCTTCAAAACTTCCGGAATCTTCAATTTACCATCTTTTGTAGCATAATTTTCAATTACCGCCACCATGGTACGCGCTAATGACACAGCTGTACCATTTAAAGTATGTAAAACTTCCACGGATCCATCTTTACGACGTACCCTAATATTCAAATTTCGTGCCTGAAAATCAGTACAGTTGCTGCAGCTGGTGAGTTCCCGATAACATTGATCTACCGGCGACCAATATTCTACATCATACTTTTTAGCCGCTGGCGCACCTAAATCACCAGCAGCGATATTAATCACCCGATACGGTATTCCTAGCTCTTGCCAAATCTCTTCTTCTGTAGCAAGAATCATCTCGTGCATTTCTTTAGACTTTTCTGGCAAACAGAACACATACATCTCTAGCTTATTAAATTGATGCACCCTAAACAGGCCCCTGGTATGCTTACCGGCCGCCCCCGCCTCTTTTCTAAAGCAAGCTGACAAGCCAGCATACATCAATGGTAGATCCTTTTCATCAATAATTTCATCCATATGTTAGCCAGTCAGCGCAATTTCAGCAGTCGCAATTAGCGCAAGATCCTCATTCTCGATAAAATACTCATCGCTCTGATCACTAGTACGCGGACTAAATCCAGTACCTTCTAATACATTAGATGATACTAAATCCGGCACAGTAATAAAGGTAAATCCTTTCTCTAGTACTTTCTTTAAGCCAAACTGGATTAAGGCATTCTCAAGAAGTGCAAGCTCATTTTTTAGATAATAAAACTTCGCCCCCGCCACCTTGGCACCACGTTCAAAATCAACCCAATCACGACTCACAGCATAATCCAAATGATCGACACCGTCTTCTCTTTTATCACCCCATGCCTTAATTTCTACTGAACATTCTTCACCGCCTAGCGGTACGTCATCAAAAATAATATTAGGCACAGCCTTCAAAGCTTGACGATATGCGTTCTCGACTTTTCCTAAATCTGCCTCTAATTTCGCTAATTCGGCCTTTACTGCCTTTCCGTCGGCAATCAATTCGGGCTCAGGCTTTCCACCTTTCATCTTGGCTGCAATTTCATTGCGTCGTCTCCTGAGCTCTTCTACCCTAGTTAATTCTTCACGACGCTTATCGTCTAGCGTCAATACCTCCTTTATATTTATGTCGTATCCCTTTTCGCGAGCCGACTTTTCCACAAGCTGTAGATTGTCTCTTATAAACTTCACATCTAACAT
>JAZRRY010000020.1:0-3036 GCA_045651145.1 Candidatus Nanosyncoccus sp. | reverse complement strand
GTTGAAAATGAAAAGCTACCAGCCTTACAGAACGGCGCACATGTACTTGAAGTGAGAGTAGGTTCACAATCACGAGCAGATGCCGCTATTAGGGGCGCTGTGGATGCTTTGGTGGAGTTAACTGGCAATTTAGGTTTAGCTACTATTGATGGGCAGTTATATCTAGCGGGGATGTCGCGACTTTTTAATCAACCTGAGTTTGTGGATAATAGAAGAGTGCAGGCAGTGGCTAAATTGTTAGATAATCTTGAGCCATGGCTTAGAGAAGCTGCTCCTGGTGAGCCTCTTAATATTTTTATAGGTCATGAGAATCCAATCGGTAGAAATTCAGAAGTGTCGCTAGTGGTTTCTAAGTTTCGTTCTCCTTATTCTGATCGTAGTTATATTGGGGTACTTGGGCCGACACGGCAAAATTATTCAAAAGTAATGGCGCTGGTGCGTCACGCTGGTAATATGTTGGAGGAAATATTATGAAAAAGAAGGCAGAAGATACAAAGCTAATTGATGAATTGACTAATGATTTACAGAGGACACGAGCGGATTTTGAAAACTATCGTAAACAGATAGAGGCTCAAAAGGAAAACGAGAAAAAGGCTACGCGCCTAGCAACTGTTTATAAGGTTTTACCATTACTAGACGATTTGGACCGAGCGATTTTTAATTATCCGGAATTAAAAGCTCTAGAAAAATCACTGCAAAAAGCATTTGACGAACTTGGGTTAGCGAAAATAGATTCGTCGCCAGGGGTAGAATTTAATCCTGATTTAAATGAAGCCGTAATGGTAGAGGGTGAGGGCGAAAAAGAGGTGATTTCTGAGACTTTGAGGTCTGGTTATTATTACGAAGGTGAAGTTTTAAGGCCAGCGATGGTGAAAGTGCGCCGAGAGCCTTGAAGTTTTAAGGGAAAAATGATAAAATAATAATAAATTTAAAGGGAAAAGTAATATGTCTGAACATAAATTGACGCTTGAGAAGCGCGAACTAATTGGGAAAAAAGTTAAAACATTAAGAGCAAAAGGAATGATTCCGTCAGTGGTTTATGGTGGCAAAAAGCCACTACTTACAGCTTCTGACTATGTAGCTACCGAAAAGGTATTAGATATTGTAGGCTATCACTCGCCTCTTGATCTTGATTTGGATGGTAAAAAGCAGATGGCTATCGTAAAGAACGTGGCGATTGACCCAGTTTCTCGTAAGATTATTAACGTAGAATTCCAGGCAATTTCTGCTAAAGAAGCAGTTGAGGCGACTACGCCAGTCGTGGTGGTTGATTTTGAAGCTTCCGAAGCGTCGAAAACTTATCATTTTGCTTTGACTCAATCTGTTGAAGAAATTGAAGTTAAGGCAAAGCCAGCAGATTTGCCAGAGAGTTTGACGATTGATGCGTCTAATTTGAAGGATGTAGATGATAAATTGACTCTTGCTGATATTAAGTTGCCAAATGGTGTAGAGTTTGCAGAAAAAGATATAGATATGGAACGTGTAGTGGCTTCGCTTTATGATCCAGCTGTAGAGGCGGAAAAGCGTGAAGAAGAGTCTGTAACTGAGCCTATCGAAGAGCCCGAAGCTGAGGCGGAGACAAAAGCAGAAGCAGAATCTGAAGCAAAATCAGAATCAGAATCAGAAAGCTAAACTACTTCAAAGCATCAGTATTTGCGATAAGCCTGTCAAGAAAAGCTTGGCGGGCTTTTTCGGTGTTATGATTGTCACCTGCCCAGGCGAATAGGGCTGGATCTTGCAAGGCGCGAGCAAAAGAGAAAGTTACTGGCCACGGATAAGGACCGTTAGCTATAATCGCGGAAAGGTTAGCGGTAGCTTGGTCGGTGGTTTGACCTCCAGAGAGGAAGACGATTCCAGCTAAAGATTCTGGTACATGACTTTTTAGTGTTTTGGCAGTAGCTAGACCGACTTCATCGGGGGTAGACTGAGCGGAATACTGCTTGCCAGCTAAAACCATATTTATTTTTAAGATGCAGGCATGCAGATTGACGCCTGACTCTTCTAGCTTATTAAATAGGCAATCTAGGATTTTACTAGTAATAAAGGAAGATTGGTCTAAATCGTAGTTGCCATCATAAACGACCTCCGGCTCTACGATAGGGACTAAGCCTATAGATTGACATTTTTTGGCGTATTCAGCTAGAATGCGACAGTTTTCCTGGATTGCCATATTTGTGGGTGTGATGATATCTCCTTTTTTGTCGAGGCGAATTTCGAAGGCGGCCCTCCATTTTGCGAAGCGAAGTCCAGTGTTGTAGTACGATTTTAATCTTTGGTCGAGACCATCTAGGCCTTTGGTATAGGTTTCTTCTGAGTTGTCGAATTGGACAAGGCCTTGATCTACCTTGATACCAGGTATAATGCGATGAGCGGTGAGAAAATCGACGTAGTTTTGGCCGTCGTCGGCGAGTTGGTGTGTGGTCTCGTCAAATAGGATTACACCGTTGATGTATTTATCAAGATTTGGTGTAGCGAGTAAAATATTTCGATAATCTCGTCTGTTTTCGTAAGTATCGTCGATACCTAGCTGTTCGAATTTTTTATGGATACTGCCACCAGATTCATCGGCGGCCAGAATACCTTTGCTGGCTAGTACGAGATTAGCCGCTATCAGTTCAATATCGTTTTTGGAATTATGTCTAGCTATGAGTTCTTTTAGCTCGTCAAGAGATAGGACAGAATCGAGTCTGGAATTTTCGACGTTCGCACGAGCCATTTGTAGACTTTTTTCGACTGATTCACCAAGAATGAAACTCCCTACGATAGTGGCGGCGGCGATCGAATACATCGAAAGATGAGTCATTTTGTCTACATGTTCAATAGAGAGCTGTTCGTGGATTGCGAGGTAAGAAATACTGTTTTCGGTTAGATAGATGGTTTTTTCGGGTGGGGTTTCTGGTGATTCGGGCGCGTGGGTTTGTTCCGATACAGAGGTGGAAGATTTTTCTATGAAGACCAAATCGGCTCGTTTAATTAAGCAATTCGAATGTTGATTTTCTAGGTTTCTGAGATAAAGAATTAGTTTGGTTTCCCTGG
>JAZRRY010000019.1:0-2219 GCA_045651145.1 Candidatus Nanosyncoccus sp. | reverse complement strand
CTTCATTATAACCTACGATAGAAACTTCTCCATCCTTCGATACAGTAGCAATTACGGCTCGCACATTCTCTGTGCCAAGATCAAGACCCGTAACAAAATGTTTATTCTCATCCATAAGCATATTATACCATACATTTTTGTATGAATTACTAATTAAAAGATTCTGTCAAATTCAAACTACTTCTTAGAATGGATATCAAATTGGTTATAAGGGACGCTAATTTTATTATCTTCTAAAGTAGTATATATTACTCGAAGCGCATCACGACGAGTCTGAAGTTGCACCATCGGATCACAAGTAATCACAATCTGGTAATTAAGTGATGAGTCGGCAAAATCCGTAATCCCCTGATAATTAGCACTAGTAACCGATTCATGCTTAGATAGTTTTTTCACAATATCTTTTAGTATTCCTTCAGCCTTTTCTACCTTCAGCTCATAAGGAAGTGGAATCGGAATATAAATATATCCCGAAACTATTTCGACCTGATCTATATTCCGGTTAGCAATCGAAACCATATTCATGGTATTAATATCCTGAATTTTAGTTGTCCTTAGGCTAATTGATAACACTTGCCCCGTATTGTCACCATATTTAATTACGTCGCCAATATCATAATAACCGTCCGAAATGATATCAAGGCCGCGAAAGATATCCTTCATAGCATCCTGAAGAGCAAAGCCAATAATAATCGAAGCAATACCGACACCAGCCAACATCGAAGTAACATTCACTCCATAAATCTGTAGTATCATCAGTACGGCAACAGTACCAAGCGCATAGCCCACAATACTTTTAAGCATCCGGATATAAGTTTTATTCTTTTTATTAGCTAAAATCTTAGAATTTTTTTCTTCTTTAGCATTTAAAAATCTAGATACCACGTGATATATCAAAAGACTAAATACTATCACCACGAGCGACCAAACAGCGCGCTGCACCCAAACATTCTCCACAATATTCTTTAATAAATCCATAAGCACATTATATCATATAAAAAAGCACTTCATTAATTAGCGGCAAATTACGCCCTCGCCAGCTAGCACGTACATCCCCACTTTCGCCCAACGCCATTATCATCGGATATTCCACTATATCATAAGCTTCACAAAAACCAGAGTTAGTATCAGGATTCATCGTTTCTATTTCTCGACCAGTCTGACGGCGAAAATTTTCCAACCACTCATTCACCGATCGTGAATAGTCTTGCCCCTCTCTATAAATACAAACCACCCTCATTTCTTGTTTTTCTGTTCTTTTAGAATATCCTTAAAATCCTCAAGAGTTTTAAACTCGCGAAATACTGAAGCAAATCGCACATACGCCACTTCGTTTACTTCGGCTAGAACATCTAGTATAGCCTCACCAATTTGTTTGGACGTCACTTGGTCAGTACCATACCCATAGAGAATATCCGAAGCACGATTCACAACTTCTTCGACTTCTAGCTCAGAATCAAAGAATTTCCCCACGCTGCGCCGCACCGCCATTAGTAGCTTATCTCTGTCAAATATCTCCTTATTACCACTACGCTTTAGCACAGTAAGAGGCGGCATTTCAATTCTTTCATAAGTAGTAAACCTATATCCGTCTTCAGATTCACGACGACGACGTATCATCGTGCCATCAACAGTCTCGCGGCTCTCTAAAACTTTACTATCCCCAATACGAAACGACCTATCTATTCCCATTCTCTAATCTTTTTTCTTCCTATTCTTTAATCTTTCTCTAAGGGAAGGCGGAATATCCATATCATCATCATTCTCGTGTACGGGCTCAGGCGCTGGCTCATTTTTAATAGAATCCCACATATTCGACTTGCTATCTGTAGCAAAATCTTTGGCCTCTACTTCCGGCTTTTCGTCTGAAAAATCAGTCTCTGGACGTGCATTTAATTCCTCATTATAATAATCAGAATCAAATCCAGTAGCTACTACAGTAACTACAACCTCATCCTCTAGCTCTGGACGAATCGAAGCACCAAAGATAATGTTGGCTTCAGGTGAAACTGATCCAGTAATCACCTCAGCTGCCTCTTGCACTTCGCTCATCGACATATCATATCCACCAGCTACCGAGAACAGCACCCCGCGTGCACCCTCAATTTTAACTTCGAGTAGAGGTGATTCCACTGCTTGTTGCGCTGCCACTACGGCACGATTTTCACCCGAAGCTCTGCCGATTCCCATCAAAGCCGAACCGGCATTCTTCATGATAG
>JAZRRY010000018.1:0-4901 GCA_045651145.1 Candidatus Nanosyncoccus sp. | reverse complement strand
GCATCTCGACTTCATCAAATCTGAAGTTCTCGCGACCGATATAGAGAAAAACGCCAACTTTGCTCACGACGAAATCGCCAAAATCAACGGCGAAAACGTCACCATCTCCTTGGAAAAGATATAAGAAACAAAAAAATAACTTAGATTGAACGAGCATTGAACAAACCCAAGAAAGGTTTGGCAAATTTTAGAAAATTAGCTCGCGCGAACCGTGAAGACAGCCGTGAGAAGTGAGTAATTTCCGTTAAGAAATTTGCCAAAACCTTCCCGGCGTGAAGCGAAGTGCGAGTAAGACTAAGTTTTATTGTTATTTTTTACATAATTTTACAGGGGTATAATTGACAGTTACGCCGTTTTTTAGCATAAACACTATTGACAAAATCGACAATCTGTGCTAAACTTAAATCAAGTTAGAAAACAAAATAAAAATTCTAACAAATAACAAAAATAAACAAAGGAAAAAAATGGGATTTGAAGTATATCCACAAGAAGATAATTATAATTTACCGAGAGACGTCGATGGTAGGATTATAAAAAAAATGGGCCATGCCGCCTTGTTTAAACAAGATGACAAGCTTTAGATATACGACAATCCACAAGGAGCACATTAAATGAGCAAACAATTATCAACCTTAATGGAAAGGATAGCCAATGTAAGCCCCATAGGAATTCATAACTTTCACACTTTCTATGAACTAGCCATTATGTTTATTAGCCTATTATAAATCTTATAAAAAACCGAACAACGTGTTCGGTTTTTTTGATGCAATAATACCTACTTCCCAAAATCAAAATAATATGGTACAATAATAGGGAATAAATAAAGGAATAATATGAAAAAAGCAGTCATAATGGTTGGCGGGAAGCAATATCTCGTCGCCGAAAAAGAGACCCTACGGGTGGACCTCCTCCCGGCAGGCACCAAAGAGCTCGAACTTGACGCTTTACTCGTAATTGACGGCGACAAGACAACGGTCGGCACACCTACGGTAAAGGGCGTAAAAGTTTCAGCTAAGGTTAAAACGCCCGAAGTAAAAGGCGATAAAATTCGCGTAATTCACTATAAACCCAAGATTCGCGAACATACAGAGACTGGTCACCGCCAGAAATATACCGAAATCGAAATCACAAAAATCGGTTAAAATAACTCAGACTGAGTGAGCATTGAGCGAGCCCAAGCAAAATCTAAGGAGGGTAGTCGAGCCGAGCATTGGATAGTACCAGGCGCAGGCCCGATTAACTGACGGAGATTTTGCTTGGCGCAAAGCGAACCGCAAACGAAGCTGAGTTATTTTATTTGTGATTATTTGTGTTATAATCGTAAGTAATATGGCGAAGGTAATATGTGTTACAAATCAGAAGGGCGGAGTAGGGAAGACTACGACTGCCGTTAATCTGAGCTACTATCTTGCTAAAGATAAATATAGGACTTTGCTTATCGACTTCGATCCTCAAGGCAATGCCACCAGTGGTCTTGGGGTAGATAAAAACGATGACTCTCTTGGCCTTACTATGACCAATGTAATTACCGAAAAAGCCTCACTCGAGAATGTTATTCGTCGCACTAAGTATAAGAATTTCGATTTGGCTCCCGCTACCCCTGAGTTAGCGAATGCCGAGGTTGAATTGGCTGGTCAAGCACGCAGGTTTACTCGTTTGCGCGATGCGATTCGCTCGGTTGAGCAAAACTACGACTACATCATTATCGATTCGCCACCATCTCTTTCGCTTTTGACGGTTAATGGCATGATCGCCTCCAATTATCTTCTGCTTCCTGTGCAAACTGAATTCTATGCCTTAGAGGGTGTAGCCCAGCTTCTAGAATCTATGAAGCTCGTCATGAAGCAAGCTAACCCTAACCTAAAACTACTAGGCGTCGTAGCTACGATGTATGATAAAAGAACTAGCCTTTCGGCACAAGTTTACGCTGAAATTCAGAAATATTTCAAACAATTGACCTTTAAAATTACCATTCCCCGTAATGTACGGGTAGCCGAAGCTCCCAGTCACGGCGTGCCAGTGGGGGATTACGACAAGTTTTCAAGAGGAGCAAAGGCTTATAAAAATTTCACTAGAGAACTAGAAGGGAGAATAAAATGAAAGGACTAGGCAGAGGCTTTGAAAGTTTAATTCCGACCGAGCTAATAGATGATGAATTTGATCCTACTGCAGCTGAAGATAAAAAGAGTAGCGAATTAAAGCAAATCAAAATCACTGAGATAATTCGTGATGAAGACCAGCCAAGACGCGAATTTGATCAAGACGCGATAAATGCTCTTGCTAAGTCAATTAAAGAACATGGCGTCTTGCAACCAATCGTAGTAACTAAAGAAGATGGAAAATACAAAATTGTAGCAGGCGAACGTCGTTGGCGAGCCTCTAAGGTCGCAGGTCTCGATAAAATTCCAGCTATTATTCGTACTCTTGATTCTCAGAATCGCCTCGAACTCTCCATTATCGAAAACGCCCAAAGGGAAGACCTTAACGCAATTGAGCTTGCTACCGCATATGCCAAGCTTAAAAACCAGTTTAACCTTAGCACGGAAGATATTGCAGCCAAAGTTGGCAAAAGCGAAGCTTCCATCCAGGGTACCATGAGGTTGCTTAATCTTCCAGAGAATATCAAAAAGACCATGGTCAAAGAAAAGTTATCCGAAGGTGTGATGCGCCCACTTATTTCTCGCGATGAGGCTACTATTAATAAGGTTCTGCCAAGAATCATCAAGGAAGGCTGGACCGCCCGTAAGGTAGAAAGATATTTTGCAGACCACAAAAAGAAATCTTCTACGGCTTTAATTAAACAAAGCCTCTATCATAAAGAAGAAGATGCACTTAGTGACAAATATAATGCCGTAGCCCGTATTAATGGACGTAGCCTTACCTTTAAATGTAAAACCGAAAAAGAATTAAAAGAATTAATCAAGCGCCTCAATAGCTAACCACTAAAAAGTTTTAATACGATCGAATGGGAAAATTCTAAGCGCTACAGGTCCGATCACCCGGCAATATGGAATGGTGCCAAGACCGTTCCTTGAATCCCACGAGTTTGACCCCTCACGATTGTCGCCAGATACAAATAATTCACCTTCGGGGACAACAAGATCTACCTCTCCAGGGGTATGCTCTTTTGGCCCTTCAGTTTCGGAAACACGCCACCCTTCGTCATAAACAAAACCATCTGGGTACTCTTCGTTATAGATCTTCATTACGCCATCTTTTACCACAACGCGTTCACCCGGAAAAGCAATTACGCGCTTAATGATATATTGATCAGTGACGCCTGAGGGAACATTGCAGGTCATAGGGTTCGATATACCCTGTGCTTTGTACTCTGCGACTTTCGCCTCGTCTTCATTTAAAAACACAATAATCTGTCCACGCTCCGGTACATACTCTTGCCCAGCAAAATGAGCCCACGATACAGCCGCACGATTAACTATTACGCGGTCGTTCTCGTATAGAGTGTTTTCCATACTGCCACCCACTACATTGTAGGAACGATATATGTATGTATTCAAAAACAAAGTACCTAGCACAATCGCCACGATAAAAGACGTAAGGCTAAGTAAATCTTTAGCTAAAGGATGCTTCTGAAAAAAAGTTGCCTCCATATGGGCTATTATATCATTATTTTAAGCTTAGTTTAAAATATTTGCTATAATATAAGTATATGGCAGATTACATTTTGGCGAGAAAATCGCGCAACATTGCCAGCTCAGCTGTGCACATATTCCTAAATTTACTACTCGGCGTGGGTTCAGTATTAGTTACTGTACTATCTGGCGGACCAATCCTAGGTTTGCTACTAGTTTTTATTTCCAAATGGCGAATCTTCGCTGTACGCGCACGCTATCTCTGGATTAATATCAAGTCTAACCTTGTAGATATTATTGTCGGCGTCAGTGTGGTTCTTCTTGCTTATTATGCTGGTCCATCTTTCTTGGTAGTCGATTTCGTACTGATGATTATTTACTGCACCTGGCTTCTCTTCATTAAACCCTTATCGTCAGAGGCTGCTACCTTAACGCAATCACTAATAGCAGTCTTCCTAGGAGTCTCTGCTTCTACCATCATGACGGCCAACACTGATGCCGTCTTTCTCGTACTTCTAGCATTCCTGATTGGATACGCCGCCAGTCGTCATGTTTTGTCGCAGAGCGATGCCAAAGATTTTACGCTTACGACCTTAGTGTGTGGTTTGGTTTTTGCCGAGGTGTCTTGGCTTTGCTATTCATGGGAAATTATCTATACCTTCGGTAATACCGGTATCCGCATCCCGCAACTTGCCATTATTCTGACAATTTTTGCCTTTGTTTATAATTATGCACGTCAAGCCATGATTAGATATCAAGATGATTTTAGGTTTAAGCATATTTTAGTGCCAGTGATTTTCGGTACGGTACTCATTGGTATCATTGTCTTATGCTTTAGCAATCCGATTTTTAATATTTAAAGGAGGAAAATGAAAGAAGAAGAAAAAAAGCATGAAGTGGAAGAATCCGTGTCTGTCAAAAAAGATACCAATACTTCCTCTAATCATAACGGTCTAGCAATTGCATTATCATCAATCGCCATTGTACTTGGCGGTGGTGGCTTAGCTTTGGGCTGGATGGGTTACGAAAAATCCAGTACACCGATTACATTCTTAAATAATGGTAGCGACGGCAATTCGGCTAACTTTGTCGAAGGCTCCATTGCGGACATCGCCGACAAAGTCTCTAAAAGCGTAGTTTCTATCATCACTTCTACCAAGGCGACGAATTACTTTGGTCAAAGTTACGACGCCTCTGCAGCTGGTACCGGCATTATTGCTACTAGTGATGGCTACGTCGTTACCAATAAACACGTCATCAACGGCGCAAATAAAGTTACGGTCGTCCTAGATGATGGCACCACCTATG
>JAZRRY010000017.1:0-1611 GCA_045651145.1 Candidatus Nanosyncoccus sp. | reverse complement strand
TCTTTTCGTTGCATGCGATAAGTCACGATACTAGCCGCTATCGCGATAAGGCCACCCACTATAGCGCCAGTAATTGTTGCTACTATATTATTGTTCCAGAACTCCATTATTGTCCTTTCTCGAAAATAAACAAGTATTCGTGTGCTAATAAGAGGAAGTTATATTTAATACTATTTGTTTTCCAGTATCCGGTCGCTCGGCAATTATGCTGTTCTTTCATAATTATTTCTTTAAGCTTAAAACCGGCATCTTCGAACACTCGCATTGTCTTGAAGCTCAATGGGATTACATGACCTTTTTGTCGCGTGTCGCCCATTAGGATTGCGCAGAATTTGCCAAACTTTAATACACGGTAGCTTTCCGATGCCACGCTTTTCATTTGTTCTAGAAAATCATCAACTTTAAAGTTTGATAAATCCTGTGGAATATCTTGGCCCTCGCTGTAATGGATAATATTCGCATATGGGGGATGCGTACAGATTAGGTCGATGCTTTCGTCCGGAATTGGTTTTAGGTTGCGCGCATCACATTTTGATACCTTGACTATACCGTCTGCGCCCTCGTGCTTGAATTTTACTTTTTCGCGACATCTTTTAAGTGCGACCGGGTTAATGTCCATTCCAATGATGTTGCGGTTCAGTAGTTTTGCCTCTACTAATGTAGTGCCGCCACCAGCAAATTGGTCTAATACCCAGTCTCCCTCTTTTGAATAGCGGAGCAGGATATTTCTTGGAATATATGGCGACCAGTTTCCGCGCCATTTTGCATCGTGGGTAGCCCAGTTACCACGATTAGGGAAACTCCAGACGCTAGTCATTTCTAACTCAAAATCGTCTGGCTCCCATTTCTTTATTTCTTTCTTTTTATCGGGCATATGTATTACTCCGATGCAAATTTAAATCTTGCTGAACGTTTTAGCTTAATAGATGTATAATCGTCTGGATCTTGGAATTCAAATTCCCAAATATTATATAGGTCAGTATATTTGTCATGCTCAAAGAATAAGGTCTTAACCGGCTTTTGGGTGAAGTGCTGCCACTGCTTATATGGATAATAAAGTTGTCGAATAATTGTGTTATTTGCATTGGAGTTCTTTGCCTCAATTAGCACAACTTCTTTTTCGCCCTCATACCCAGCATCAACTTCAGTTTGCACGCTTTCCGCATGTATTTTTTGCTTTCCAACTCGAAAGTCAATGCTTGGAGTATATTTTCTGCCCCGAATTGTTAGCACTAGCGATGGATCGTTCATGAATGTTCTAATTATGCTTGAAGCGTAAGCTTTATCTAAATACTGCATTTCCGAATCACCAACGGTAGATGTTTCGAGGGAAAAAGAAAGTTTGGTTTTATACTCGATTGGTTCAGTCTCGATGGAAGGAATGTCTACATAACCTTCGCCCCTGAGAATTTCATAGTATCCGTTTTTAGTTGGTAAGATAAAAAGGCCATTGTTCCTAAAGATTTCTGGTCTATCTTCTCGTCTATCTTGTTTACATAGACATCTAGGTTCTGTTAGACTATTGCTTGTAATTCCAAATGTACTTGTTACTCTTTTTATATCTACTGCCGACAATTCAAAGGAGCCATTATCGAAATTATGATTATCGAT
>JAZRRY010000016.1:0-7736 GCA_045651145.1 Candidatus Nanosyncoccus sp. | reverse complement strand
CAAAAGCCGAAGCAGGATAGTAATACTTAGCCACTTTGCTAGTGGTAGCTGCGATCGATTGACCATCAATATTTGATGTAAAATTCATGATTAATATTATCCCCGCAAATATAAACAGGGCGGCAAACGATAGAATCGCCTGCAATAATGTTTGTTTTCTAAATCTGGCCGAAATTGCTGACGAGATGAGACCTACGATGCATGAGATAGCGATCGGAACCACCGGTATTAGAAATAACATCGTAATTGCTACTAGGGGAAACGTCGTATCAACTTTGACGTTCATTGCATAGGCAATTATGGCCGGCAATAAAAAGATTAAGCAGTAGATTAATTCGAACACGTAAAACCTAATTATTCTTGCGGATACAATCGTAGATTTTTTGATAGGCATTGCAAGCAGGGCGTCATTATCCTTCGGCTTAAACAGTAAATCCCCAGATTTATAAATACCTTCCATAATGATAATCGCGGATGTTACTAGAGTATAAATTGATATAATCATTTGCTCCGTACCGCTTGTTTTAAGCTCTGCAGTTAAAGCGTTAGCGCTAAGTAGCATTAATATCCCAATTGAGGACGCTAAAGCAATTGGCATGATTCGTCTAGAGCGCTCAGTTTTGGCGCGATAGTTAAAAAGCTGTACCCCCTCTGACATCGTCGCTTTCAGCAGGGAAAAAAGCTTACTCATTTTGCCTCAAGCTCTAGGAAGACTTTTTCTAATGATTTATCGCCGCGTATCTCTTTCATATCGCCGACTTTCACGAGTTTACCCCTCTTTACGATAGCAACCCGGTCACATAGCTTTTCAGCCACATCAAGAATATGAGTAGAGAAGAATATCGTCCCGCCTCTTTCTACGGTCTCTCGCATGATTTCTTTCATATCGAAAATCGCCTTTGGATCTAGACCCACAAACGGCTCATCCATTATTAAGATTTTTGGCTCATGCGACAGTGCTGCGATCAGTGCTATTTTCTGTTTCATACCATGCGAGAAGGACCTAATTGTGTTATTTAGCTCTCTCTCCATCCCGAACATTTTTGCGAACCGCTCTGTATTTTGCTCTCTTTTGTCCGTCGGCACATCATACATGTCGCACACAAAATTTATAAATGAAATTGCTTTCATGTCTTCGTATAGTTCTGGATCGTCGGAAATATAAGCCAACTCTTTTTTACATGCGATAGGGTCATCTTTGATGGATTTCCCATTAATTAAAATCTCACCCTCATCAAAATCTAAAATTCCACAGATGGACTTAATAAGGGTAGTCTTACCAGCCCCATTATGCCCAATAAAAGCAAAAATCTCCCCACTTTTTACCTCAAAAGAAACATGATCTAGAGCTTTTTTCTCGCCATACAGCTTGGTCACACTTTTTACTTTTATCATAAATTCATTATACCATGCAGGTTAGAAAAAGAATTACAAAAAAGGAATCGCCTGTTAGAAGGCGATTCCAAGGTCATACATTGTATTTTAAGTAGCCTCGCAGTTTTCTGCCTACTTAAAACTAAATCAATTGTATATCACGAGATGCATATTGTCAACACCTTTTTTCCACACTATGTGCAAAAAATCTTGTGCTTAATGTTCGGTAATTCAAAATATATTAGAACATAATTTTTAGTAAAAGCGTATTGACAAACGTTAAGCGGTATGATATAATGTAACCATATCCTCTGAAAAAGGTGATGTTTAATAATAATTTGGTGGGCAGAATAGGAGTTCTAGAAATGGCTGGAACCAAAGCTGGCGGCATGAAGGCTGCTGCTACTAACAAAGCTAAATACGGTAAAGAATTCTATGCCCGTATTGGTAAAAAAGGTGGTCAAAACGGTCACACTGGCGGTTTCGCTGCTAACCCTGCACTAGCTCGCATTGCTGGCGCTAAAGGTGGTCGCATCTCCCGTCGTGGTCCTGCTAAAAAAGCTGCCTAATAATCAAAGAATTCGGAATTACGCAGATGTGTCCTAAGGGACATAAAGACTTGGCCTGAGCGGCCTGGAGCGTGCCCGCAGGGCACGTTGCGTAATTCCGATTCTTTTTTGTTAACACGAGTCAAGAAAGGTGTTATTGCGTTTTTATGGGTTTTAGGCTAGGTTTTCGCATCTAGGGCAATGATAGGTAGAATCTGGCGTCTGAAATCGTGTTAACCCACAAACAGGGCAACACGATTTTTTGTGAAGCCATTCTCTGTAAGTATCTAACTCACTCTGTGCCAATTCTTCATCATATTCTACATCGTATTTCGCGGCTAATTCCTTAGCCTTCTCCCAGGCTGCATTTTCCATTCTTAGCCTGTCAATATGGGTCTTATAATCACGATGGCCTAGCGAGGCATGTCCGAGTTCGTGGAGCAGCAGTAATTCCATTTTAGGCTCTTTTGGCCCTATGAAGATGGTTTTAGGAGGGCGAAAAGCAAACTTATCGCCTTTCTTAAAGACTAGGTCTGGGTTGTCTTGCTTAATTTGTTTAACTAAATTATCCATAGAGGCATTCCAACAACAAGATATACGGCTTGATTATAGCACAGTTTTTTGCTATAATAGACGGAGTTTTAGATTCGCTCAATGATGCATTGCAACACCGTTATGGCGATTAGATACTGTGCGTCGCTGAGCGAATCTAAAGGAAGGAATAACTAATTATGGCAAATGCCAAAAAAATCACAATGGACGAGCTCCTAGCTAAAGAGGATGACTCGCTTAAAAAACTTGTGGCAGGTGATACTGTAAAGGGTGCAGTGTTATCAGTCAAAAAACACGAAATTTTGATCGATTTAGGTCCTCGTGGAGTAGGCTTAGTACCGCGTCGTGAAGCCTCTTACATACGAAACCTCAAGGCTGGAGACGAAGTCACTACGTCGGTTATAGATGCCGAGATGGATGATGGGTACGTCTTGCTTTCACTACGTAAGGCCGTAAAGGACAAAGGTTGGGACGAAATCCAAGCCAAACTTGATGAAGGTGAAATCGTAGAGGTAACTCCGTTTGATGCCAACAGAGGCGGCTTACTGGTAGAATACGAAGGTATTCGCGGTTTTATGCCGGTCTCGCAACTGTCGGCCGAACATTATCCTCGTGTCGGATCTGCCGATAAGGACGAAATCTTGCAAAGGCTAAACTCGCTAGTAGGCAAGCCAATCAGGGCTCGCATTATTGATGCTAATAAGAAAGAAAACAAGCTCATATTCTCTGAAAAGGAAGCGATTAAAGATGGCCTAGCAGAGCGCTTTGCCGAACTTAAGATTGGCGACATTGTTAAGGGTGTAGTCACTGGAGTAGTTGACTTTGGTGTATTTGTTAATGTTGACGGTATAGAGGGGCTGGTACACATCTCTGAAATTTCCTGGGAACGTGTCAGTAACCCGTCTGATTACGTCAAGGTAGGCGACACAATCGATGCTAAGATTATTGCTATTGACAAAGAACGCTTGTCTCTTTCGATGAAACAATTAGTCGAAGATCCTTGGATTTCTGAAGTATCCAACTTAAAGAAGGGCTCCAAGGTTGAGGGAACAATCACCAGAATCACCCCATTTGGCGCGTTCGTGCAAATTTCACCAGCCGTAGAAGCTCTGGTGCACGTCTCTGAACTGGGCGAAGGTTCTGATGTGGATCCAGAAAAGATCTTCACCTTAAACGAGCGTAAGAGCTTCAAAGTTCTCGATATCGACAAAGAAGGTCGCAAAATTTCGCTCTCTATCGCGAAATAATATAACTAATGACAAAAATAACCCTTTTAGGGTTATTTTTGTTACCTACCTTTTTAACTTCAATAAAATCATCTTTTGTGATATAATTATCATAAGGAGTTTTTGTGAAAAAGAAAGAAAATCGCAAGGAAAAGCCTTGGTTAAATTATTACGATGAAGAGGAAATACCTCATAAAATAGATTACCCAGATTGTTCAATGGTAGATATGGTAATTCAGTCTGCCGAAAAATGGCCCGATAATACAGCTTATGTGTACTATGGCCATAAGGTTACCTATAAGAATTTTGTGAAAAAAATCGAGAAAACCGCTCGTGCTCTTAAAAACTATGGAGTCAAAGAAGGCGACAGGGTCACCATCTGTATGCCTAATACCCCAGAGGGGATCACGATGGTGTATGCTGTTAATATGGTCGGCGCTATATGTAATATGGTGCATCCCTTGTCTTCAGAAAAAGAGCTTGAGCATTACATTAAGGTAGCCGATTCAAAATACGTACTCGTAATCGATGCGGTCTTCGATAAAATCTATCGTCTGAGAGATACGGCTCAGCTCGAGCGTATCATCGTAGTCCGTCCTTCGGATGGACTAGGCTTCCTTAAGAAAAAGCTCTATAACACCTTACATATTAAGAAGGTTCGTCTCCCGTCTAATGACAGCCGAGTTGTGTTATGGGAAGATTTTATCGCCAATTCGTATTTTTACCAAGGAAATTACCACGAAGAAAGAGGTGGAGACGATCCAGCAGTCATCATGTACTCTGGAGGCACTACAGGCGCCCCTAAGGCAGTTTTACTCTCAAACCTTAATATTAACGCTGAATCAATCTGCGACGCGTCTATGATACGTCAAATCGTCCCAGGGGCTACAGTACTCTCAATCCTACCCCTATTTCACTGTTTTGGTCTTGGTGTTTGTATTCATACTCCTCTCTGTAGAGGTATGGGCTGTATTTTGATTCCAGCTTTTTCTCATAAACAATTCGCCGATATAATTAGAAAAAACGAACCTAATTTCATCGTCGGTGTCCCTACTCTGTTTGAGGCGCTTACCAACACCAAACTTAAACCCAACGACCTCAAATCAGTTACTGCTGTAATCTGTGGCGGAGATGCTCTTAATCAGACATTACGTGATAGGGTAAACGAATTCCTTAAAAATCATGGCTCCGACGCTAAAATTCGTGTTGGCTATGGTCTTACTGAAGGTTCTGGAGCGGTTTGTCTCTCGCCAGAAAACACCTTTGCTGATGGTATTATAGGTGTGCCACTTCCAGATATGGACTTCAAGATTGTTAAAAATAACACCTTTAAGGAGCTCCCAGTGGGGGAAGAAGGTGAAATCTGTATCTCTGGCCCTCTTGTGATGATGGGATATCTTGGCGATGACGCCGAAACCGCTCAAACTATCCGCCTTCATGATGACGGTAAACTCTGGTTACATACTGGAGATATAGGGTATCTTGGCGAAGATGGTTTGATTTACTTCGCTCAACGATTGAAACGCATTATTGTTTCATCTGGTTACAATATTTATCCGACTCATCTTGAATCGATCATCAATTCACACGAAGCCGTCCTTACCTCTATAGTTATAGGCATAGACCATCACTATAAAGGACAAGTTCCTAAGGCCTTTATAGTCTTGAAGCCTGGGTACAGATCAGGCAAAAAAGTCGAACGTGAAATCCGTGAGCTCCTAGAGCGCAATATTCCGATTTACGCTCTCCCTGTCGCATACGAATTCCGCGACAAATTACCGCATACCAAGATTGGCAAAATCGCCTTTAAAGACCTCGAAAAAGAAGAGAACAACAAATAGTTTGATATAATAGTTATATGTTCTGGAAAATACTTATTGTTTTAGCAATATCAATGATTCCGTTAGTAGAACTTCGCGGTGCTATTCCGATTGCAGTCGGAATGGACTTAGGCTTGCCAGAATGGGTAGTCTTAATTACCGCAATCATTGGTAACATCATCCCCGTGCCTTTCATCTTTCTTTTCGCTCGCAAATTTTTAGAATGGGGGAGCAAAAAAACATGGAAGCCACTTAAGCAGTTCTGTAATTTTTGCCTCAAAAAGGGAGAAAAGGGGGGAGAAAAACTTCTAAAGAAGACCGGTAGTTACGGTACCTATTTCGCTTTATTTCTATTTGTCGCCATCCCAATACCTGGCACTGGTGCCTGGACCGGCACGCTTGCGGCCAGTATCTTAAACTTGGATTTCAAAAAAACCATGACCGCGATCATAACCGGAATTCTAGTAGCTGGCTTAATCATGCTCCTAGTATCTCTCGGCCTATTTAAATGGCTTTTAGGCTAATAAAACCCCCAAAATGAAAAAGCATATGCTATAATAGTTATAGCTAAAGGAGGTAAAGTGAAAAACAGATTTAAAAAGATGCAATTAGCCGCACGAAAAAACGGCAAGAAAGGGGTAATTTTTGGTACAACCTTTGCACTTACATTAATTGGATTATCAGTCTGTGTGCCAAAATTAGGCATTCACGCCGATCCAGTAGATACGGCAACCACCCATCCATCATTACTTGAGGGAGCGAATGAATTTAACTCAAGTGATTATGCGATGATCGAAATCGGCGGTGGCGCCACGGAGATTACGGAGGCAGATGGTGATGATGAAACTGTTACGGTAAACTTTACAAATGGCACCTTGACCATTGCTGGTACCAACCTCTATTCTAATACCACCATGAATGCTAATAACCGTTATGAGGTGTATACTCTTGGTGATGTAACACTAACGGCTACACCTAATGAGAATTATAGCGGCGACTTAAGAGAAAATGGTAACCTCTTAGGGACTAACACCGTAGAATACACTGGCCTCGTGGCTGGTGATATACATATAATCGATGTTGAATTTACCGAACAAGGTGGTGGCCAAGATCCTGTCGTACCCGCTCTTGAAGATATTGAATTTGATTTGTCCTGGACTAACTCTTTTATTAACACCTGGATCAACGACGTCTCGGTCATTGAAGAAAGCGATGATTATCAGTCGACATCCTTTAACTATACTGGCATTGTTGTACCAGAAGCCGGTACCACTAATTCTGAAGAAAACAACGTTATTCGCTTGCAACCTCGTTTTGGCGATTATCCAGTTACAGAATATAACATCAACGGGGTGAATTATACTTCAGAAAGTCCAGAGGTAACTATCGACAATGAAGGAAGCTGGTTCATTACTGTACCAGGGTCAGCTAAATACACCATAACTGGTGTTGGCGATTCTGGAATTGCCGTACCAAGGACCATTATTTGGGCCAATGTCGACGCTGATACCTCCGCCGAAGAATATGAAGAAGACATGCGCCTGGAGCATGGCAAAGCTAAGGTAATTGCAATATATGATGGCGAAACAGAAGTGGCCGGAGAAACTGACGTAGATGAAAACGGCATGGGCTGGGTTCAGGTTACACCAGGAAACAAGGTGTTATTTGAATTCGTCCCCGAATATGGCTACCAATTGACCGCAGTCAGTGCCAATGGTCTTCCGCTTGAACCCCAAGATACAATGAACCAATACATCTTCGAGATGCCAGATACCAACGTTCACTTTTCTGCAACCTTTGAAAGAGTCGAAGACGTCGTGGAGGCTAATTCTGAAAAGATCACAAGTGGTTCTATCGCTATTGACGGCGCACTGCAAGGTGGCACGGCTCAACTAACTGTCAACGACGTCGAACTTGGCACCGATAAAATCGCAGGCTTTGAAAATGCCGCAGGAGATTACGCTATCTCTAATTATCTTGATATTGACCTCTATAACATCTTCTATAAGGCAAACAGTGATGATGATGTTTGGTCTGAGAAAATTGACGAGCTAGATCAAGAGGTTACTATTACTATCCAATTAGCAGAAGGCATTGATGCTAACGATATTGTAATTGTCCACAATATTCACGATGGTGAAGAATACGAAATTATCCCTATTGATTCCTATGATCCTTCGACCAACACAATCACCTTTAAAACCAGATCGTTCTCT
>JAZRRY010000015.1:0-1994 GCA_045651145.1 Candidatus Nanosyncoccus sp. | reverse complement strand
AAGAGTGCTAATTACATCTGTTTACAACCTGTTATTTCCCACAAACTACATTATTTGCATGAAGCCAACCCTCTACCGAACCACCATCTAAATATTCGCCTTTTGTAGCGGCAACCCGCATTATTCCACCATTCTTAATATAATCATCAATTGGATCAGTCACCATATACTCCTGATCTTTCGGACCAAAATCATTATCTTTCACATATTTCACAATTTTCTGAAGCAAATCAGGTGCCATAATGTATTTAGATACGTTAATTAAATTCGAAGGCGCTTCATCAGGAGTCGGCTTTTCAATCACATCAACCAATTTTCCGTCCTTCACCGACAGCACTCCATACTTTTCGATATTCTTCTTGTCAATTTCAACTCCCAAAATCGAAGAATCACTATCATTTTTAACAGTTTTAATCAATGATTCGGCAGCCGATTCGCCATCAGGATTCCACACAAAATCATCACCCATGAACACCAAAACCGGCTCATCAATATTATATTCTTCCACCACCATTGCAATTGGCACCGCTGTCCCATATTTACCCGAAGGATCTTGTACTGTATAATGAATCGTTACATCGTCCGGTAACGTTTTAGCAAGCTTCAATCTATCTTCTTTCCCACGATCAATCAAATATTGATTCAACGCTAAATTATCCTTATAAAACTCTAGTACCTGACACGGCTCAACGTTCGAAATAACCATATAAATATCTTTTACTCCTGCAGCAATTAGCTCTTGCACAGAATAATCTACCAGAGGACGATTCCCAACGGGAAGCATTGATTTTTCAATAATTTTGGTAATCGGCAAACGACGTGTACCCCAACCCGCCACCGGTATAATAGCTTTAGTAATCATAATAAAACTATTTTACATCTCTCGAGCTATTTTTTCAAGTTTTCTAAAATCAGTCTTATTGGCTCTCGTCAATGGTAATTCATCAAGGAAAATAACTTTCTTTGGTTTTTCATAAGATTTCAAGGTAATCCGTCGACGCCCTAAATTAAATGGTTCCGAGGCTCTACTAATTATTTCTTTTCGCACCTCATTATTATGCCCCACACCATCCTGAGTTACTACAAAAGCATAAGGCGCAAATTTTAGTTTCTTGTCCGGACCCTTCACGACATAGCATTTTTTAACTAATTCAGATTTACTAACCGCTGTACGTACAACTTCGTAATATACTTTCGCCGGAAGACTATTAATAAAGAACGTCGCTCGTCCAACCAAAGTTACATAACCAGATGGCGTAACATAGGCCAAATCTCCAGTTTTAACATATTTTCGCCCATGTACTGTAATAATTTTCTCGTCATCGAGCTCTGGTCGATTATAATACCGGTTCAAAATGTGTTTTCCGGTTACATACAAAATACCAGTCTTTCCAAAATCAAGTTCCTCACCAGTCTCAGGATGGAGTATCATCACATGAACACCGGCTGGAACGATACCCACAGAATCTGGATTAAATGCCGAGTTACCAACCGCAGTCGAAACCAAACCAAGAGCTTCACCTACTCCATAACCATTACTAATCTTAATATTTTTCAGGCCGCGAGATTTAAAGAAATCAACAGCCGCAAGCGAAGCAGATTTCTCCAACCGTTCTCCACCCGAAGCAAACATCTTAAGTTCACTAATGTCAGTCGATTCATCAAGTGCTGGCATTGCTTCAAGTAAAGTCGGCACGCCAAAAATAGTATTAGGATTCTTGCCAATATAATAATCCAAATTTGAATCATCTATATCCGGAGTCAAAACCACCTCACCTCCACCACAAATTGGCGCTAGTACTGATACCACAAGCCCATACGGACAATCAAATTTCACATAACTCATCCAGGTATGCAAATTCTTATCCCACATCTTCACATCGCTCGCTACTTTCGAATAAATCGCCGAAGCAATCAAATTTCTATTCGTAAATACCATCGGTTTTGGTCCAGAAGTTGATCCCGAAGTAAAAGAAATCCACGCTTCCCTATTT
>JAZRRY010000014.1:0-2685 GCA_045651145.1 Candidatus Nanosyncoccus sp. | reverse complement strand
TTACTTCTTTAATAGTGGCTCCCGGCTTCCCATATGCAATGTTCTCGAATATCGAGCGGTGAAAAAGTGAAGATTCTTGCGGTACATAAGCAATCGCCTCGCGCAAACTTTTTTGAGTCACGTCCCGAATATCTTGACCATCAATCTTAATTGCCCCATCCGAAATATCCGCGAATCTTAAAAGTAATTTGGTAAGAGTAGTTTTGCCAGAACCCGACACCCCCACTAATCCCACCGACCCCCCTGGCTCAATTTCTAAAGAAAAATCCTCAAACAACTTTTCCCTCTGCTCCTCATGCTGAAATGCAATATGAGAGATGTTGATTTCTGCTTGCGTAACTTTGAGTGACTTATCGGTTTTGTCGTCGACAATATATGGCATGTCCAAAATTTCTACCATTTCCTTTGCATTACCAAACGACCAATTAATTGTCCGTAGGATATGATTAATTGTCCATACATTTGATAGTAAAGAATTAGACAAAGAGTACAAAAACACCATACTTGCCACTGTTAGTCCAAACAAATCATGGCTCATCACAATTAGTACCAAAATAGCCGCAAAAGTTATCACATTTGTCGCATTCATCAAAAGATTTCGCCAAAGCGAGACCTTTGCTACATTAAAAGTCGCCTGTTTGGTTCTATTTGTCGCCCTCGTAAACCTTTTTTCTTCTTGTTTTTCTCGCGCGTAAGATTTTACCGACAACTCATTCGTGATCGCATCCGCAAGTTCACCAGTTTGTTTACTATCCGCCTTTGCTAATCTCTCATCTACATGACGCGTCTTATAATAAGTTATGATTGCCACCGTTAAATATGACGCCGTATATACAGTCAAAATCGCCGCAAATGGTCCGCATACGAAAGCTGCCACTACGATCGAATAAACCACCGTCAATATCAAAGGATAAATATCCCATACAAAATTTGACTTTAAGCTAATAAACGCATTTGGTAGTTTACTTGCCTGAGACGTTAATGAACCAGAAAACCTATTCGAATGGAAAGTCATCGATTGATTAATTACTGCCCGAAAAGCTAATTGCGACAAATACTCTCCACATTTCGCATCAAGCGACCAGTCTAACCAATCTATCAGTCGCACTACCACTAAATTATTTACTGCTGCCGGCAAAATAACTAAGAGTAGCACAAAGGTATAATCTTCCAATACGAAATCACCATTCGACAACTTTCCGATAATCTCCGAGGTGCCATACGGCACCACTACATTGGAAATAAAAATCCACACCGGCACCATCAGTATAACCAAAAAAGAACTTAGCTTGTATTGCATCAAAGCTTTCCAGAAATAGTAGCATACTCGCCTAATATTACCCGATTTCTTATCCTGTTTCATGATATAATTATACCATGACTAAACTAGAAGACATTGTAAGTTTATGTAAACGCCGTGGTTTTATTTTTCCCGGCTCCGATATCTATGGCGGCATGGCCGGCACATGGGATTTTGGTCCACTTGGCGTCTCCTTAAAAAGGAACATCATGAATGAATGGTGGAATTTTTTCGTAGAAAATAGAGATGAAGTCTACGGAATTGACGCTGCAATCCTAATGAATCCGCGCACCTGGGAGGCTAGTGGACACACCACTACCTTTGCTGATCCTCTAGTCGAATGTAAAGAATGCAAATCTCGTTTTCGCGCCGATAAAATTGCCGACGGAATAAACGAATCCGTCACTACCGAAGAATTCTTGGCTACTCACACTAAATGCCCGGTCTGCAACAAAGAGAACTGGGGGCCAATTCGCAAATTTAACATGATGTTTACTACACACGTTGGCGCCGTTTTGCCAGATGACGAAGCAGAGGTTACCGATAGAAACATCGCCTATCTTCGTCCCGAAACCGCCCAAGGTATTTTTGTAAATTACAAAAATGTATTAGATACTTTCTATCCTAATTTGCCGTTTGGTCTCGCTCAACAAGGTAAAGCATTCCGTAACGAAATTAGTCCCCGCGATTTTATCCTACGCGACCGCGAATGCTCTCAAATGGAAATCGAATACTTCATCAATCCTGCTACCTGGGAAGAGCACTTTGAGACTATGCGCTCTCTCCAACACGACTTCCTCGAAACTCGCATGGGCTTAAACCCAGAACACATCCACGAGCTCGAAGTCTCAGCCGAAGATCGTGCCCACTATTCCAAACGCACCATCGATTTTATGTTTGATTATCCAAACGGCGAAGAGGAGCTCATGGGATTAGCCTACCGCACTGACTTTGATCTAATGAATATACAAAAAGCTTCTGGCAAATCTATGGAGTACCGCGACAAAATTACCAATGAAACTTTTGTACCACACGTCATCGAACCATCTATCGGCGTAGAACGCCTATTCTTAGCTGTTATTTCAACCGCCTACACCAAAGACGAAATAAATGGCGAAAAACGCACCGTTTTGAAGCTTCCTAAAAACTTAGCACCATATAAATTTTGCGTTTCCCCATTACTCAAAAACAAACCCGAACTCGTAGCTAAAGCTAGAGAAGTATATCAACTTCTTCGCACAAAATACAGCAACGTCACTTGGGATGACTCTGGCAACATCGGTAAACGTTACCGTAAACAATATGAAATCGGCACACCTAAATGTATAGTTATTGATTTTGACACGCTTACAGACAATCCTGTCACGGTTCGCCATCGCGACACC
>JAZRRY010000013.1:0-5175 GCA_045651145.1 Candidatus Nanosyncoccus sp. | reverse complement strand
CAACCAGTACAGCATCCCTTAGCTCCGTCATTTTAACGTGGTCCATTCTGAGTAACGTAGCATCTATAAATAATAACGGGACCAAAATCAACAATAATTGCCAAGTTTTTACCTTGCGAAATTTGAGTCGCCCACGCTTCTTCATATCATCTATTATATCATTTTTATGCTTGCACGTTTTAAAAACCTTTGCTAGAATAATCACTATCGCTCATAAATTCCCAAGGTTTCAACCTTTGCGGGGTGGGTGCGGTCGTTAGAGCGAAAAACATTAAGGAGAAAATCAGATACATGCGTATCAAACGACTAAAGCGATCTCACGGTCGTCAAGAGTCAAAGATACCTCCTGCCGCTTGGCAAGAGTTTATCGAAATTTAGATAAATTAAAATAACCGAGGTGAGCTTACGCGCTTGATTATTCCATAAAAACATTCAAGCACAAACAACAGCATTCCTCGGTTATTTTAATTCCGTAATTATTTAAGTTTAGCTGCCACTATATCTTTTATCAACTTCACGAATTCATCGCCTGTTCTCGCTGATTCCCAAGAAATCACCTCACCGTTAATTTCGACACTTCCTTCGCTTCCCCAAGTAATTAATTGACCATCAATATAAAAGGCTGGTGTCCCCTCGACATTCACTCTTTTACCAATACCCATATCAAAGCTAATCTTCTTAGATACAGCTTCAGAGCCGATATCTTCATTAAACTTATCTATATCACCTTTTCCGCCCGTTACTTCTACGAAATATCCATCGAATAATTCTTTTCTCTTCGAAGCGTCTGCATATTCCCATTCCTCTTGCGATTCGAAAATTTTATTTGCATATTCTTTCCAATATCCTTGAAGACCAGCTGCCTCCACTGCCGAAGCTGCCGCCGTACCATTCTGATGGTAAGAAAGCAAAAAGTTCCTATAAACTACCGCTAGTTTACCATCCAGCTGTTCTATCACCTTATTTACACGCGGATTAATCGAAGCACAGCCAGGACACTGATAATCTGCATACTCAAATATCACCACTGGCGCGTCTGCTGACCCTTTTATGTGATCACCGATATTTCCATTATCGTCATTAGCTTCAATGATCGTATTAAAATCATACTTAGAAAAATCAACAGCCTTATTATTGCCATCTATCACTGCATACGTGGCTAACCCCAGCAAAGCTACTACAACGACACCGATTATGACACCTAACACCGAAAAACCTTTGTATTTTTTCATAACAACTCCTTTATGCTATAATACATAATATCATGTGGTTTAGGTTTTTGCAAAAGTTCGTCAAATTTCTTGATCCCAAGCTCGAAAAATATCGCGAGCATTCCCCCAAAGTTAAACCTAAATATACACCCAAAACTCTTAAAGAATTCATCGGCGTCTTGCAGCGCACCCCTAAAAGTATCTTAAGTACCAATGACCGCAACCGCATCGCAGCTATCATGAGCTTCGATGAGCGTCAAGTCGGACAACTCATGGTCGAAAAAAACCAAATGGTATTTGTCAATTCAAAGGATATTCTCGGCCCCCTAACTCTCGACAAGCTCTATAAATCTGGCTTCACTAATTTCCCTGTTGTAGATAATAAAGAAAAAGTAAAAGGTATTATTCATACCGAAGCCCTAAACGCTCTAGAAATCAAAAAAACCGATCGCGCCGAAAAATACATGTCTAAAGATGTTTATTACCTTCACGACACCGACTCCCTCAAATATGCCGTCGAAGAAATCGAACGCACCAATAGCTATTACTTTCTCGTCTTAGATAAGGATAATACTCTCGCGGGCTTCTTTACCATACAAATGCTTCTAGATTATTTGTTAGGGTAAGAGCTAATACGCATACCAACCCACACGACATTTCTTCAGATTTTATGGTATAATATACCCTATGAGAATTTTAGCAAACGAACTAGAAAACTTTTTAGGTAAATCAGTCACCGTAGAAGGCTGGGTTAATTCTAGGCGCGATCATGGCGGATTAATATTCATTGACCTTCGCGATCATACTGGCATCATTCAGCTAGTAGTCACTCCCGAAAACGAATCTTCATTCAAGCTCGCCGAGACCATTCGCGATGAATTCGTCCTAAAAGCTACCGGCAAAATACGCGAACGCGAACCGAACTTAATCAATCCCCATATCCCTACTGGCAAAATCGAATTAGTTGTAGATACCCTCGAACTCTTGAACAAATCCGAACCCCTGCCAGTTAATACACACGACGACGGCGAAAAGTCCTCCGAAGAAATGCGCCTTAAATATCGTTATCTAGATTTAAGACGCCCCAGCATGCAAAAACTCTTAAAGCATCGCTCCGACTATTACCATTTTATCCGCAATTACATGTACGAACGCGATTTTACCGAAATCACTACACCAATTCTTGCTAATTCTTCTCCCGAAGGTGCGCGTGATTTTCTTGTCCCTTCACGCTTACATCCAGGTAAATTCTATGCTTTACCCCAGGCCCCTCAACAATTCAAACAACTTCTAATGGTAGGTGGCGTAGATAAATACTTCCAAATTGCACCCTGCTTGCGCGATGAAGATCCTCGCGCTGATAGATTATATGGTGATTTCTATCAACTAGACATGGAAATGGCCTTTGTAGACAATGGCGAAACAGTTCGCGCCGAAATCGAACCTCTTTTTATCGACCTTGCTACTAAGTTTAGTAACAAAAAACTCGTCATGAACTCCGAGCCAGCTAAAAAATATCTTAAAAACGGCAGCAAGATTCCATGCCTTCCTTATGACTTTGCTATGGATACCTATGGCACCGACAAACCAGATTTACGCTATGGCATGGAGCTTATCAATCTTACCGATGTCTTTAAAGACACCGATTTTAAAGTTTTCAAAACCGAATGCGTCAAAGCTCTTCTAGTTAAAGGCGCCGCTTCCCTCACTCGTCGCGAAATTGATGATTTTACAGAGCAAGCTCGCAAACTCGGTGCCGGTGGTCTTGCATATATATTATACACGGACGAAGGCGCCAAATCCCCAATCCTCAAATTCATGACCGAAGACGAAATCAAAAGCATCCAAAGAATTACTGGTGCTAGCACTGGTGATGCCGTATTCTTTGGCGCCGATACTTGCACTAAGGTCAACAAGATCTTAGGTGAGCTTCGCATTGCGTTTGCCGATCATTTTAATCTCAAAAATCCAAATGAAATCTCCTATACGTGGATAATTGACTTTCCATTCTACGAATGGGATGAAAAGAACAACAAACTCGACTTCGGTCATAACCCCTTCTCCATGCCGAAAGGCGGCCTTAATGCTCTTGAGGAGGCTTGTGCAAGCGATTTAACGAGCATGCCCCGCGAGGGCAGCTGCCCGAGCGAGAGTGAGCTCCCCGTAAAGACGGGCGAGCGAACGGGCTCGAAAAATCGCTTGCAAAGCCTCCTCGCGATTAAAGCCGACCAATTCGACATGGTAATGAATGGTTATGAAGTTTGTTCTGGCGCCGTTCGCAATTACAATCCTGAAATCATGTTTAAAGTTTTCAACATCTTAGGCTACAATAATGAATACGTAGAATCTCGTTTCGGCGGCATGTTAAACGCGTTTAAGTTTGGTGCTCCTCCTCATGCAGGCTGTGCCCCAGGCCTAGATCGCATCTTTATGGTTCTAGAATCGGTAGATAATATCCGCGATATCGTCGCCTTCCCGAAGAACGGTTCCGGCGTAGATCTCATGATGAATTCTCCTTCTACGATAGACCAATCTCAGCTAGACGAGCTTTCCCTCGCTATCATCCCAGAAGAAGACGATTAGTTCCAATTCCTTACCAAATAAATATAAGCCCTCACGGGCTTTTATTTATTATGGTAGGGCCGGATGGAATCGAACCATCATTGTATCCTTAGAGGGGATATGTCCTATCCGTTGAACGACGACCCCAAAGAGACGATGATTTTAGTCAACGACTCTGTACACTATATTATAACCTATTATTCTGGTTTTCGCAATTTATAATAAATTGACGGTGCAAATCTTATTGGAGCTAACATCTGTTGCGCCCCATTTTCCATTTTTACTAGTTTTTCAGTACCAAAAACTTTTTTTAATGCCCTACTTCTAAAATTTGATACTGATAATACCCTCTCAGTATCAAACCCCGTCTTTTCAAAAATTGCCTCAACATATTTCGGATGATAATTATAAAATCCGTCCTTACTAATATCTTTATAATTAGCCACTTTTTTATCAAACGGATTAACCTTGCTTCTACCAGTCACAAATCTAGCAATCTTTGGCAAAGTTCTTTTATTGGCTACCTCAATTACCGCTACGCCACCAGGCTTCAATACTCTATAAAGCTCGGCCATAGCCTTATTCAGATGCTTAAGATGATGAGTTACGCGAATCATCATTAAGCCATCCAGCTCATTATCTTTAAACGGTAGTTTATAAATATCGCCAGCCTTAGTTTCAATCTTGTCGCCATAAATCTCTTTGGCTTGCTTTAGCTCAGACTTAGAATAATCAAATAAATACACCTTATGCGCTCTCTTCAAATATTCATTCGCTAAGCGCCCATAACCACCACCGATATCAGCAAATTTATCCATTCTCTTAGGGAGCAGCTTGCGAATCGCCATACGATCAGCTTGATCCTCATATTCGCGATCTACATTTTCCCAAAATTCTTTTTTATAATCATAACCATTATAGTCAGAAACTACTTTTTCACTCATAGCACCTATTATACCACATTATATGACGCGTGAAATTTCTTCCAAAGTCGTCTCGCCTTTAAGAGCCGCTAATACACCCTTTTGCTCAAGCGTCAACATCCCGTTTTTCTTAGCTGTTTCCTCAATCGCCTTAGTATTAATATCTACGACGTCACCTCTTAAGTATGCTTGTATGTCATCCGAAATAATCAGTTGCTCTACAATCACCGTCCGTCCACTATAACCAAACGGAGCATCATCCGTAGCAACAGGATCATAAAGTACGACATTTTCTAAATCAATATCTACCAATTTATCCTGCGGGACATCAGCCAGTACCCCACGAATATACCTAATCTCGGCCTCTGTAGCGGGCCGTGATACCTTTGAATCTGCAAGCTTACGCACCAATCGTTGAGCCATCACTAGACGAATTGAGCTCGAAAAGATCGGATTTACACCAATCAAATCAATCATTC
>JAZRRY010000012.1:0-7685 GCA_045651145.1 Candidatus Nanosyncoccus sp. | reverse complement strand
AGAGTGGAGAGCAAAGCTTGAGCTAGTATCAACCACACCGTTAGTGTTACTTACTACTAGATGCGTTTCGGTTACATTCATGTTGTCATCTAGTGCAGAGATACTAAAGAGCGCATTTGCCATTGGCTTATTGTTGTCTTTATCCATCTTGACAAACTTTACGTCACCTCGGATAGGTTGATTTTTGATGGTCGTCGACAAGTAGATCTCGTTATTAGTGGGAATAGTAACCGTAACTGGATCGGCCAGTGCATATCCTTTCGCTGCTGCTATTTCTTTAATTTGATAAGTACCGTACACTAAGTTCTCAACCGTAAATCCACAATCGCCATCCTCAAATGTTTTTTCAAATACTACTTCGCTAGTTGACACGTTAATTACTTGGAATTTTGTGCCAGCAAACGAGTGTTCCTTAGCACGAACATTACATTCATTAGTCTCGCCATCGACCTTACTTACGGTAATCTTGCCACGCGGTCGATCCTCAAGCCAAAACATATGCTGGACACTATCATCACTAAGGTCCTTCGCTCTGTACAACTGATAATTCTGTGCTTGCTGCCAAGCTGGACTATTAGAACTAATGTATTGCTGTAAGTCTCTCCAGGTTTCCATTAGGTTATTCACATCCGTCTCGCTAAGTACATAAAACTCACCATCATAGTAGCCACTGATTAGGAAGTGCACCCAGGCATGCTCAGCATTAGGCCACGCATCACGGAATAACCTATTTCTGGCTGTCTGCGTAACACTATTATTGTTGTTGTAAAGAAATATAACAAACTTGATCGTGTCCAGCTGTGGATCTTGTTCTAAATCCCATTTTTGAGCAGTCATTGTGTGCCCTACGGGGCTTTCAGCATTATGCTGACCACAGAATGCTTCACGTAATCCAATATTTGGCAGATTCGCACTAAAGATTGGTAAAGTATAAGTGTCTCCGTCACCACCAGGATAATCCTCAGTTTTGGTCTCCGTAAAAGTGATTGTTTGACCATCTGGCGTTAAAGCATCGACTTCTACCGATTTATTATTATGTATAGCACATCCTGTTGCGGTAGCTAACACCAGGACAGCAAAAACCGCCATTCTAAACACAGCGCTTTTACGTGGTATCCTAAACATTTTGTTTTCCTTTTTTATTATTTTATGACCTTTTGTACCTCTAATTATAAGCACAAGTTTAATATTTGTCAATACCTTTTTAATACTTTTTTTGCATATTTAGCAAAAATAAGCTTTAGGCAATCGTTTTAGGTGATCTTTTTTATTAGAAATGCTTTACAAAAAACATAAAATAGTCTAAAATAATATAGTAGAGTTTTGGAGCTGGTTTTTATTAGTGCTCCAAACATTAATAATATAAAAGGAGAAAGAATGGCAAATTTTGACCGTTCCAAGCCACATATTAATGTTGGCACCATGGGTCACGTCGACCATGGTAAAACTACTTTGACTGCTGCTATTACTAGCGTCTTAGCGAAGAATCTTCCTTCAGACGTTAATAAGCCAGTCGCTTATGATCAAATTGATAATGCCCCTGAAGAAAAGGCTCGTGGTATCACCATCGCCACTTCTCACCAGGAGAACGAATCTGCCAAGCGCCACTATGCACACGTAGATATGCCAGGCCACGCAGACTATATTAAGAACATGATTACTGGTGCTGCCCAGATTGATGGCGCAATCCTCGTGGTTGCCGCTAATGATGGTGCTTTGCCACAGACCAAGGAGCACATCCTTTTGGCTCGCCAAGTAAACGTTCCTAAGATTATTGTCTTCCTCAACAAGATGGATCTTGCTGATCCTGAGATGGTTGAACTAGTCGAAGAAGAGGTTCGTGACATTCTCGAGAAGAATGGCTTTGACCGCGATTGCCCGATTATCAAGGGTTCTGCGACTAAGGCTCTCGAGGGTGATCCAGAGAACGAAAAGGCCGTTATGGACCTAATCGATGCTATGGATGAATACTTTGAGATTCCTCAACACGACCTAGACAAACCATTCCTAATGCCAATTGAGGATGTATTCTCAATTAAGGGTCGTGGTACTGTTGCCACTGGTCGTATCGAGCAAGGCGTAATCAAGATTAATGACGAAGTTGAAATCGTTGGCCTTAAGGACACACAAAAGTCCGTCGTAACTGGTATTGAAGCCTTCCATAAGACTTTGGATCAGGGTCAAGCTGGCGACAACGCTGGACTTCTTCTCCGCGGTATTGAGCGTGATCAAATTGAGCGTGGTCAAGTAATCGCTGCCCCCGGCACCATTACTCCACACACTGAGTTTGAAGCAGAGGTTTACATCTTGAAGAAAGAGGAAGGTGGTCGCCACACTCCATTTTCTAAGGGTTACAAGCCTCAGTTCTACTTCCGTACCACGGATGTAACTGGTGAAGTTGAACTTCCAGCCGACAACGAAATCGTCATGCCTGGCGACCAAGTTACCTTCAAGGTAAAGCTCTTGGCGCCTGTAGCTATGAACGATCAAGACCGTTTCGCTATCCGTGAAGGTGGCAAGACCGTCGGTTCTGGTGTTATCACCAAAGTTATTAAGTAGTATCAGCACTACATAACTTCAAAAAACTCTCTTCTTTACAGAAGAAAGTTTTTGTTGTACAATATAAATACTCTAGGTGAGGGTTCTTTAAATATTTGGAGTGTGATCTTATGTGGTCTGAGCTAGTAAAGGAACACGCAGACGCCATTGTCGATAACCCAACGTTTTGGCGTTATATAGAACGCCTGGAAGGATTATACTTTCATGGCATCCCCATGTGGTACGTAATGTTCCAAGATTTCTTCCGTCTATTTGGGCATTATTATCTCCACCATGGGCTTTGTTATCAAGCGACTGGACTTGCAATGCTAATCTATCGAGACAACCCATCAGCAAGAATCATACAGGGAATTGTTAAGAATCCAGAAAAAAACATCGTCGCCTCGCATAGTTGGCTAGAGTTTTACGAGTTTGGCGGTCGATGGATTCTAGACATGACCTGGGTTATGCCAATACCGACACCAATATCTATGGGCGAATATCAGCTAGGTAATCAGGAGATAAAGCGCTGCTGGACTTGCGCTCACAAAGATTTCTGGAGTTCACCTGCCTCTTTCGGTTTATTTGAAGGTATCTCTAACCCAGAATCATCCTATATCCTACCGGCATTAGACATCTTCTGCCCGTCCATTAAACCAACGAGTGATAACACAGACGCAAAATGGGGTTTTATGTATGGTGGCAACCACGAAAATGGTGACGATTTTGATTATTTCTCGTCCGCCTTCATAAGTAACGCTTTTCTTAAGAAGGATTCGGCATTTGTCGATGTCGGCGGAGCACTGGTAACACAAAGCATTATCAATGCTTTCGTTACTAGGCCAGAACGCAAATCTCTGCCAAGAAAAATCTACCGCAGAGAGATGCGGAAATACCAAGACAGTTTGTCGTAAGATCGCGCCAGAAAAGCCCTCAACCGAGGGCTTTCTTGCGTTTTTGTCAAAAGTATGTTACGATAGACTCATTAAAAAACTAAAAATCTATCCCTAAAAACTTACCGGCTTGTCATCTAAGCACAAACCTAAGATTATAGGGAAGAAAGGAAAATATGGCAGAAGCCAAGAAAAATGAAGGACTAAAAATCCGCATTCGCCTAAAGGCATATGATCACAGAGTGATTGATCAAAGTGCGAAACAAATTGTAGATACGGCTATCCGTACTGGCGCTACTATTAGCGGGCCAATTCCTCTACCTACTAAGAGGTCTACCTTTACCGTAGTGAAATCACCTCATGTTTACAAAACTGGTGGTGAATCTTTCGAAATGAAAGTACACAAGCGCCTTATCGACATTCTCAATGCTGCCCCTAAGACTATTGAGAGTTTGCAAAATCTCTCCTTGCCAGCAGGTGTGGATGCCGAAATTAAGATGTAAATCCGTCTTAAGCTAAAATAAAAATCTCCCATACGGCAGATTTTTTGATATAATAAAAGCTATGACAGTTGCTAGTTTTAAAAAGCGTTTTTATTTCGTGGTGGCAGAATATTTCAGACACTTCGCCGACAAAGTTTATAAGAGATGGAACCCCAGAGTAATTGCCGTAACTGGCTCAGCAGGGAAGACTACAATGCTTAACCTCATCGAGCACGAAATGGGCAAGAAAGCCCACTATTCGCACGATGCGAATTCGGCTTTCGGCATTTCTTTTGATTTATTGGGACTGAAAGGGGTGAGGGGTTCGAAACTGCGTTGGTTTTGGCTTTTTTTCGCGGCCCCGTTTAAAGGATTATTTAAAAGACACAAAGAGAGGTTTTACGTAGTAGAAATTGACGGCGAGCGTCCACATGAGGCAGAGTTTTTAGCTGAATGGCTGAAACCAGAAATTACTATCTGGGTTTCTATTGGTAGATCCCATGCCGTACAATTTGAAAAAGAGGTAGAACAGGGAAAGTTTAAAAACCTTGACGAAGCTATTACTGCTGAGTTTGCTATGTTACCTAAGAATACCTCGAAGCGAGTATATATCGATGCTGAATCTAAGCTTATGAAGGCTGCAGTAGCGGATATTAAGGCTAAGATCATAGGTATAAAAAAATCCGAAGTTAAAAAATATGTAGTTTACCCAGATTCAACTGATTTTACTTACGGTGACACTACTTTTCATTTTGACCATCCAGAGCCCAAAGATGTCGCTTTTAATCTATTAGTACTGCAAGACTTAATGAAATATTTAAGGATGCCGTTTAAATCGGACTTCACTAATATCAGAATGGCACCGGGTAGATGTTCGTATTTTAAGGGTATTAAGGGGATAAATATAATTGACAGTAGCTATAACGCTCATCTAATTTCGGTTGCTTCTATCTTAGATATGGTAGAACGCATGCACGCAGACCATAAATGGTTAGTTATTGGCGATATCGTAGACCAGGGTTCTTTGACGAGCGAGGAGCATACTAAGTTAGCACACATAATCGCAGATGTTAGGCCTGAAAAGGTGATTTTGGTAGGCCGTCGCACAAAAAAATACACTGCACCCGAGTTAAAGAAGCTCGGGGTGTCCGCGGTGGCAACTTTGGACCCACGCAAAGCTTTGGAATATATCAAGAAACACATCACTGGTAAAGAGACTCTAGTTTTTAAGGGTAGTCAATACCTTGAGTGGGTTATTGAAAAGTTATTGGCCGACCCGAAGGACGCCAAGAAGCTATGTCGTCGCGAGAAGGCGGCTGTGAACCGTCGTAAGAGTTGGGGGCTAGATTCGTGAAAAAAGAGGGAGGCAGTAGCGTGGTGGATCTTTATATTATACATGGTTGGACATATACCGTGGAGCCATGGGCTAAGACGTTAGATATTTTAGCAAAAAATGGCATCAAGGTAAAAATGCTTCACGTTCCAGGTTTAACTGAGGAATCTACGAAAGAGTTTACTATTTATGACTATATGAAATGGGCTGACCGGGAAATTCCTGATGGCGCGATTGCGCTGGGTCATTCAAATGGTGGTAGAATTCTATTAAACCTCTGCTCCGCCAACCCCGATAAACTCAAATACTTAATCCTGCTTGACTCTGCCGGTATTTACGAGCCTTCCATTAAGAAGAAAGTTGTAAGTAGTCTAGCTAAAATCGGTAAGCCTCTTAAAAATATTCCGCTCGTAGATAAAGTTTTCCATAGAATAACTGGTTCTACGGATTATTCGAAAGCTCCAGAGAATATGAAAATAACACTCAGCAATATGCTAGAATCAGATAAGACACTTGATCTCACAAAAGTTAAGACCAAAACCTTTATCTTATGGGGTAAAAAAGATACTACTACTCCGCCACGCCAGGCTACAGCGATGTATGAAAGATTGCCAAATGCTGAGTTAAAGTTTTACGCCAACTGGACACATGCGCCATATATCTCAAATCCGGAAGAGCTAGCGCGTGCGCTTACTACCTTAATCAGGAAGCTCAAAGCATGAAGAAGCACTACTTTCTAGGCATGGCGGCCGGGTTTACACGCGATGAGCGTATTACTCATTCTTCTAAAATTGGACATAAAGAAGATTTAAAAGACCTGGAGCGGTATTTAGTAAGAAGATATGAGGGCGAAAGGTCAATACTAGCCAAAAACGGTCGCTCGGCGCTAGCGTTAGTATTAAAGGCTTATTTTGATAAGGGGGATAAAATCTTAGTAAACGGATTTACGTGCTATGCGGTGTATGAAGCAATTAAGGCAGCGGATCTTGTGCCGGTATTTGTAGATATCTCACTTAAAGACTTAAACTTTTCAGAAGAAGCGCTATCTGCGGTGAACGATGATAAGGTTAAAGGAATCATTATCCAAAACACCCTGGGCAATCCAGTTGATATTACAAAAATTGAGAGTTTCGCTAAGGAACGTGGTCTAGTCATTATTGAAGATTTGGCACATTGCGCGGGTATTAGATATGCCGACGGAAGAGAAGCTGGTACAGTGGGGGCCGCTACGGTGCTTTCTTTTGGCAAAGATAAGTCAATTGATACGATTTCTGGCGGAGCTGCAGTGCTACGCCACCCCTATAAAAATCCAATTGAAGCGCCTAAACTTCGTCCGAAATTATCCGATCATTTGCGTGCTAGACTCTACCCTACGTTTGGTGCAATGTGTCGTACATTATCTTATATTCATCTTGGTGGTGCGCTGATGCGCCTACTCGTCAAAATACACTGGGTAGAAAGGTCGGCAGATAATAAACTGGATTTAAGTCGGCGACTAAGTAAATTCGAAGCTAAACTAGCGCTGATACAGATAAAGGGATTAAGACGAATCGGTGAAAAACCGTTACGGAACTTTTATTATGTAGAAAATCGCAAAGAGGTACTAGAGGAATTAGCTAAGGCTGGATACTATTTTGCGGGATTTTGGTACGAAAAACCAGTTTCGCCCGAGAGATATTATGATAAAGTTCATTTTCCAGAAAATGATTGCAAGAATGCAGTATACGCTTCGGAGCACATCGTAAATGTACCAAATTATTACAAGAAAAAGGAGTTAGCGCCTGCGCTTAAGATTATTGAAAAACATAAAAAGGAGACAGCATGAATTGGACTGAGATAGTAAAAAAATATCCAGAAGCAAATTTTCTGCAATCTCCATCTTACGGCAAGATGAATGAGCTGCTAGGAAATAAAGTAATAGTAGAGAATTTTGACAGTAAAGGATACGCCTTAATGGTAGTGCGTACCGCGAAAAGAGGCAAATACCTAGAAATACCTTGTGGACCATTGACTGATTGGCAGAATACTAAAAATAGAGAGGAAATCCTTGCCAGGATAAAGCAAATTGCAGAGCAGGAAAAATGCGTATTTGTTAGACTCCGTCCCCAACTAATGGCGAGCCCAGAGAATTTGGCGATTTTAACTAGTCTTGGATTAAAAAAATCACCTATGCATCTAGCGGCAGAGCATACAGTAATGATCGACTTAAGTAAAACCGAGGAAGAGTTACTGGCAAATATGAGGCGCCAGACTAGGTACGAAGTGAGACGAGCCGAAAAACTAGGCATTAAGGTAATAACTGATAGTTCCGAAGAAATGTTTAAGGAGTTTCATAAAGTTCAGACTGAGACAGCCAAGAGGCAAAACTTCGTCCCTCCAAGCCTCAAGACATTACTCGCAGAGAAGGAAGCCTTCCAGGAAAACGCCACGATCTATGTA
>JAZRRY010000011.1:0-3581 GCA_045651145.1 Candidatus Nanosyncoccus sp. | reverse complement strand
TAATAATACCATGAAAAAATTACCAATTGTAGCACTAATCGGCCAAACTAACGCTGGGAAATCCAGCCTACTTAACCGTATGGCCCACAAGAACATCGCAATCGTGGCTCGCGAAGAGGGAACCACGAGGGATAATGTAATGGCTACGATTGATAATTCTTTTATCTTGATCGACACGGCGGGCCTAAAAGACCCGTCAGACAATTTCGAAGCCTCCATTCAAGAACAGATTGAGGACGCTATTGATGCGGCCGACATAATTCTAGTCACGCTTGACTCTAGTAAATATCCAGACTATCGCGACAAAGAAATTGCCAAGAAGGCTTTAAAATCACGCAAGCCAGTGCTACTAGTATTAAATAAATCGGATCTTGGTGAGGCGCTTCCCTTAGAAGAGTTTTTGTCGCTCGGAATCAAACCTAATGAGACTTTTCGCACTTCGGCTACAACCGGACAAGGGATTAGGGATTTGAAAGAAAGTTTAAACAGCTCTTTAAGGGGATTTCGGAGCGCGGCAGCGCGAGACTTAGCGCGCGAACCCCGTGGCGACGGGCGTGAGCGATGCGACCCGAAAAGAGCTATTGAACTTTCTTTGAAAATCGCTTTGATTGGTCGGCCAAATGTCGGGAAGAGTAGCCTGTTTAATTCGCTAGGAAAAAAACAGCAAGCAATCGTAAGCTCTAAGCAAGGTACTACTAGGGATGTAAACAGGGTACAAGTTAAATACGATCGCAAAACAATAGAGATTTTGGATACGGCAGGCCTACGAAAGCCAGGTAAACGCGAGGTAGGAATAGAGAAGTTTTCCGCCATCAGGAGTTTAGCAGCGATCGAGGAAGCTGATGTTTGTGCTTTACTTATTGATGCGACTGAACCGCATTCCAAGCTCGATCAATCTTTAGCTGGACAAATCGTAGAGGCAGGTAAAGGGATAATTATAGTGCTTACTAAGGCGGATCTGATTGACGATCCGGCTCGGATTGATGAGATTTTGGATAACTTGGAGCGGGATTATGACTTTTTGCCATATGCGCCGGTGTTAATAACTAGCTCAGAGACAGGGAAAAACGTAACTAAACTTTTTGAATTAGCCTGCGAGATTGACAAGAATCGACACCAAGAGATCAAGACTTCTGATTTAAACAAAATCTTAAACGACGCAATTACCTCACATATACCAGCTGGGCTAAAAAACACACGACCTAAGCCAAAATACATGGTGCAGACTGATACTTGTCCGCCTTGGTTTGTGGTGTATGGTCATGATCTTGGGTTACTACACTGGTCATGGAAGAGATTTCTAGAGCGAAAGATCCGGGAAAAATATCCCTTAATTGGTACACCTATTGCTTTTTCGTTTAGAGATGTAGATTCTAAAAAATAGATTTTGTGTTATAATGCGACTAGGTGGGAGTACATTTATTTGTACTCTCTTTTTAAATACCATCGTACATTAAAAAGGAGGATGTTATGTTTGACGATCGACCAATTTATGTGGTTGATACTAATGTCATCATAGATTACGGTGACATTTTGGCCTGCCACACAGATCGCCAACCCGCAGAGCCTACGGTTGACCTTTCGCATGCACACATCGTGATTCCTACAGCAGTAGTGAGGGAACTTTCGAGTTTTAAAGGCGAGAAGTCTGATCGTGGCAAGGCGGCTAGGGTTGCCCTAAAGAGGATTTTAGAGATTGATGGTCACGAGTCTGGCGGTGTTGAGGCGAGCTATAAACTTCGGCACCCCAATCATGTGCCAGACAGCGATCAATCGCTGTCCGTGTTACCCGTACACAAGAATTTCAAAGAGGCGCTGCCGTTTTGTCCTTCCGAGGACGACATGGACGGCCAAATTATCTTGGCTACGCTGACGGTGATTTTCTTGAAAGAGGGAAGAGCTATCAATGGAAGTTACAAAGGAGGGTTAGACCACGATTTTGCAAATACCAATGTAACGCTACTAACAAACGACAATGGATTGGCGATTAGGGCCCGAGAAAGGGGGGCTCAGGACAGAACGCTATGGCTACAAATATCCTGATCCGTATACTGGTCGAAGGGATGTAGTGGTACCGAAAGCGCTGTTTGATAAGTTCTACAATGAACGGAAGATCGAATTGGACGACTGGAACCATTACATGCCGGACCAGCCCGAGCTTGTAGCAAACGAGTTTATCGTGATGAGTCTGGAAGACGAAGCGGATTACCCGCCCGATTTTAATCCTAATTGGAATCCAGGCTTCGACCATATAGGTCGCTACGACATGGTTGAAGATACCATAGTTCCACTGGAGTACGTGAAGGAATTCTCACAGATAGCCCCGCCTCGTAATGCTGGGCAGGCAATCTATGCCGAGGCCTTGATGAATGAAAACTTCTCGGCTGTGATTTGCACGGGACCAGCTGGTTCTGGCAAGACCTACATGGCTACAGCGTATGGGTATTGGGCATGCAAGAAGGGGAAGTATATCGGCGTCACCGTAGTGCCTTGTGATTGCGAAGCAAGCTTGGCGCATTGCCTGGCGGGCTCGACGAGAAGATGGATCCTGATGTGCAGCCGATCAAGAACGCGTTGCGTAATTTCCTGCTGAGCGAAAACAAGAAGTTGAGGGCCGATCTCGAAACACTACGCAAACACGGAGTGGCGCAGAGTAAGTCGAGGGGCGTAAGCTGCGACAATGAAGACGCCCCCACGAAAAAGTCGATTAAGGCGCGCGCAGAAGAACAGTCCAATATGATTTACGATAATTGGTTTTCAAATGTTCCGATCGAGCACGCACGTGGACGCGACTTTGCTTACGAACTGGCGATCTATGACGAGTTCCAGGATCAGAACTTCAGTCAAGCAGATACGCTTATTAAACGTCTTGGTGCTAATGGTAAGATCGTAATTACGGGCGATGTTGAACAAATTCATGCACCCTATATCGATGCCTCTAGCAATGGCCTCGTGTACGCTTCTAGACATCTGAAGGGTAGCGAGATGGTGGCTCAAGTCTGCTTCACGGAGGAAGAAGTGATTCGTCACCCATTAGTGAAGATGGTAACAATGCGCCAAAAAGATAAGAAGACGCATCGCTAACAGTAACATCTCCTTAGCACTTAAGAATACCTCGCGCGTTTTGCGGGGTATTTTTATTGAGGAGAGATAAAGAAATTTTAAACGTGCCCTGCGGGCACATTCCGGGCCACTCGGGCCAAGTCTTTATGTCTCGTAAGATACATTTTAAAATTTCTTTATCTCTGCTATAATACCATCATGAAACTCGTGGTAGGATTAGGAAATCCGGGTACTAGGTATAATTTTACAAGGCACAATATTGGCTTTCTAACGCTTGATTATTATTTTAAGCTTAATCATCTTAAATGGGAGACCAAGCCGCGCCTAGGGGCCTTGTGGGGCCGCGTAGGCGATATTATCTTTATTAAACCCCAAGATTTTTATAATGAATCAGGGAGGGCGGTAAAAGCTTTCTCTAATTATTACAAGATAGCACCAGAGGATATTTTGGTGATTTGTGATGATTTTAATCTGGAGTTTGGCAAAATACGATATCGAAGCGGCGGGTCGGCGGGGGG
>JAZRRY010000010.1:0-2832 GCA_045651145.1 Candidatus Nanosyncoccus sp. | reverse complement strand
AGCTAGAGGGAATCAATAACAGAGAGTTTTCGATTCCCTAGTTCGTCGACGATGAGATAGATTTTGCCATTAATGAATTTGAGCAGCTGGTTGATAGAGAGACGCTTTTTACTGTCAATTTTGCGATAGAGGAGTCCTCGTTTTTTGTCCCACGGCTCGATAACGATTTCATGAGTTTCGGTATCGTAGGCTATGCCAACTTCTTTTAGCGGTTTGCCGTTAAAGTAGCTATTGAGGGCAATTCTTCCAGCGCTATCGATGGCAATTTCGTCGATAATGTACATGGCTGCCTCCTTCATGTATGTCGTGTATGAGCCACATATTATGTATAATAACATATTTTTATAGAAAAAACAAGATATGAGTTTTCGGCGCACCCGACACGAAATAATTATTTAGTCGGGCAGTAAATCAGAACAATAAATTATAACTAGTTGTATTTTCTGGCTTTTTGGTACACCCGACACGATTCGAACGTGCGATCTTCAGTTCCGGAAACTGACGCTCTATCCAGCTGAGCTACGGGTGCAAAGTGTGAGTATATCTATTATAACATGCGACGCCTAATTAATGCCTTTGTCAAGCATGGTGGCGAAGTACATCTTAATGAATGAGCCTGCCGTCATATTAAAAAGTGCCAAAAAAGGATCGCCTATGGCGGCGGGCGAGGCAGGGTAGGCGGTTTTTTGTAGTGATTTAATAGAGAGAATTCCGAGCGGGAGGAAAATGGCCGTGGTAGCGAGGAGCCCATAGGTGAGCTCGATATCAGCGGCGTAACCTATTATCCAAACCACAGGGATATAGAGGAGCTGAGTCAGCATTTTAGCAAGAGAAAGCACAGAAGTTTGTTCAGAAGCCTTGGTGTAGCGTTGAACCATCGGTGACATGGTGGCTGCTGCCCATCCCTGAGTTATGCCCATTAGGCCATAAAACCAAACCGTGATGATGTTTAGGTTTAGTCCCATAATTAGTGTACTAGTCGTCATCATAGCTACTGGTATAGCAAGAAGAACGGGGTCGCTCTGGTGCTTGCCGCATTTTGAGGCGAGATGTGCACCCAGAACTGCCATCAGGGCATTGCCGGCCCACATGAAGGAAACAATACTCATCGGAACGCCTGCTTTTAGGAAAAGCGGAGTTGCTATCCAGATAATGCCATGAGTCATCTCGCGTGCAATAGCAAAAGCAAAGATGCGACGACGAAGCATTGGGGTAGTAAAGGCGGTCTTGATGATGTTGGCGATGTCTCTTAGCGGGTTTTTATGGGTAGGTTTAAGTTTAGTACTGTCATCTTTAATAAAAATACTAACAATTCCGCCAATAAAGTAGTTGACCGCCGAAAGAGCTATCGCAAGCCTAAGATCAATCGCGCCAATCGGCCCGCCGAGAATAACCAGAAACAAACTGCAGACTTGCTTGGCGATTTCTAGGTGAGCGGTTTTGGTTTTAAGTAGATGAGATTTAGACGTGCCCTTAATGCCTGCTATTTTACCAACAAAATGTTCTAGTAGACTTAGATCTACGCCATCAGTAAGGGCAGAACAGACGCCAAAGAGACATTCACAGGTAACTGCACCCCAAAAGCTACCGACTTGTGAGTAGGCGAGCATAACGAAGGCGTGTCCAAAATCACCAAGAATGTTTGCCCATTTTCGGCTGACTCGGTCGGCGAGGTAGCCAAGTGGAAGATTGAGAAGAAGGGCGATGATGGTGTATGTCATCTGAGTTTCGGAAATCTGAACTTGGTTTAGGCCGATAGAGTTAAAAAATGGGGTTATTACCGACATGGCTAGGAGCCCGGCGGTAATGCTAGATTCGGTCATAACAAGATGAAGATTATGAGTGGCGGATTTAAGAGTAGAGTCCTTGGTTTTGGAATGCATAGTTTACTCCTTTCTATATTTGCATAACTTGACTGTTAAGGTACAGTAGCCGCTTGTGACTTAGGTGGTCGTGTGCGGCTAGATAAATCCCGAAGTGGTGGCTTCGGGATTTATCTAGTTGTGATGATTTGTAAGATTTAGATACATCCCGCGCACAAAACACGATATGGCAAGGCGAGGCCCATAATGCCACTGCCTTTAATCATCCATGACTTAAGTGTGGGATAATATCTATTCATAATATGATTCTATCATAATTTCTTGATAATGCAAGTAGGTCTTATCCTAGCTCAGGATATTATTTAAAAAAAGGCCTTTGGCCTTGTTTTTATTATATGGTACACCGGGAGGGATAGCACTTTTGCTTTGCAAAAGTGCACCTTTCTGCGTCATTCGGAAAAAGAAAAATGAATTTTTCTTTTTCACTCATTTCCTTGAAAGGGCGAACCCTGCGGGTTCTCGTCCCTCCTCGATTATGTCATATAATTAAAAAAGACCCTTCGGGTCATTTTAATTATCTGGTACACCGGGAGGGATTCGAACCCACGACCCCTTGTTCCGAAGACAAGTGCTCTAATCCACTGAGCTACCGGTGCGAAGAGAAATAATTTGAGAATGCTTTGTATTCTGAAATTATTTCGACGAGCACGCGGTAGAGAGCGATAGCGACGCTACCGGTGCATCGGATATATTATATCACTTTTTTAGGGATTTTAAAGCGTATGCTTGGTGCTAAGTTGAAGGCTTGTGATAGTTGTGCTACAAAAAGGCATGCTTAAAATACGAAAAAGATACGTTCATCAATCATGGGCGTTTGTGATGGGATGTGTGGGCGTGGTTTCTGGAATGATATTAGTAATAGTCTTTCGGATTAATTTTTTTGCTTCGTGGTGGTGGATAGTTTTTGCAGTAGCACTATTATTAATGGCATTTTGGAAGCCAAGGATAT
>JAZRRY010000009.1:0-3718 GCA_045651145.1 Candidatus Nanosyncoccus sp. | reverse complement strand
AACGATGTCCGTAAGTACAATCTCATTAACCGATGTGCGTTGATTTAGAAGTGCAAAAGCAATGCTAGCACCCACATTGCCAGTCCCCACAATCATTACTTTATTATTATCCATAGTTATATTATAGCATAACCGTTTTTTCTTTAGCTTAAAATTGCCCCTGGTTTTACCCAGGGGCAATGTCTCGTTCTGAATAGTTATTGCTAGGCGCCACACACTATTTATCGCTTCGACTCCTCTCTGCGATGTAGCACAGCCCCAGAACAGAGCCAAAGAACACTACAGCCAGCAAGAGGACGAGCAAGAATTGTGGAATCCGGCCACTTTCAACCGCACCCTCAAGCGAAATATAAAGTATAGTTGCCAGAACAAACGAACACATCACGGAGGCAGAGACAACGGCACCTCCAGACGCATCCATCTTACCAGTTATCCTTAGATAATTCATTGATACGAAGGCATATACCACAATCAGAACGATACTTTCAACTCCCATCTCTACCTCTTTTCTATCTTGATATGGGGGGCACTAGGTTTTTAAAAAACCTCATTCAAAACCTATAATACCATATTTACGCTATAGTTTCAATAGTACTAATCGATCAGAGATTCAAAGTAGAGTTTTAGCTCTTCCGCAATAAATTCGTCCTTTTCGTAGGCAAGTTCTAGCTCAGCTAAGAAATTTGGCGTCAAACGTTCTAAGCGCTTTTTTCGATATTCTTGCCACATAGCATCTTCACCCTCAGATAAAGACTGCGGAAAGTTACGTCCCTTATAGTGTAACAATAATTCTGGCAATCTATCGTCTATAAAATCAGGATGATAATCCGCCAATCTATCAGAATCAAGACTATGTATAATTGCCACTTTGCTACGATCTTCGTCATTCAAAAAACCATCGTATAGCGCCGCTTCTGGTTCTAATGCTGGCGGAAAATCTGGAATATTCTCAGATTCTTCCCGCATTTGCTCTGCAAACTCAGGATGCCTTAATAAAATATCCAGGTTATGTCTCACTCTACTCTCATCCAGCCCAATCTTTTCCCATCCGTTACCATTTAAGACCGAAATTGGCGCCACAGCCGGACATTTATTAAAACACAGCTCCTTCACTATCGGATAAAATGACTTTCTAGCCCCTGCCGCCTCTGCATCATTTTTTCCAAGCTCAACTGCCTTCATTAACTCCTCTAAATCATATCGTAAATCGTATACTAATACATTACCATTTCTGCCCATCGTCAGCGGAAACGCTACGGTAGTCTTATTGTATTCCGATGAATACCTACCCGAAGCATATACAAACGGTTGCTTATTTTCAAGATTAACCAACTTCTTTATCTCGTTTTTATTTCGCATCTTAAAAAGATAATCAAAAAGTTTTGGCTGCTTTTCTCGTATCATCTTGGCTACGGCAATAGTCGCAAATACGTCAGAAAGCGCATCATGCGCATGAGAATGTTCTAGGCCATTCAACTTTGTCAATAGCTCGAGCCGATTCGTAGGCTTCCCCTTATCTGTGACCGGCCAATTAATTCCTTCAGGCCGTAAAGCTCGAGTTAATCTCACGACGTCTAGCATATCCCAACGCGATCTACTATCCTTCCATTCCCACTCATAGGGATCACAAAAATTACGCCACAAAATTGCACGCATAAACTCATCATCAAAACGCACAGTATTATAACCAACCGCCACCGTACCCGGAATAAAGATATCATCTAGGGCACATTTTACGAACTCCACTTCACTTATACCATCCCGGAGCGTATCTTGCGGTGTGATTTTAGTTACCAAAATAGCACCAGGGCTCGGCAAAGCGTCATCGGTTAATTTGACTAAAATATTAACTGGCTCACCAAGAAGCTCAAGGTCTAGACTGGTCCTTTGCCCAGCAAACTGCATGATACGATCCTCACGCGCATTTAGTCCACTAGTCTCTAAATCATAAAAGAAAAAACTGTTAGCTTCCATATCACTTATTATAACCCAAACTAAAAAATCCACAAAAAAATACCCCCAGGCAAACCTAGGGGTACCGCCCCAAGACTACCTGGGGACATTCTAGTTTATTCTCCTTTCATCGTCGCACACTGACATACCTGCATCCCATAGGATGTACGCATACATCCCGAGTAGGATTGCCACAAAGGGGCCCACATCCTCCCCGAGGAGCAGCCAATCAAAAAGTGGTAATACCAAGCTAAAAATTACCACTCCTCTGCCTCCGTAGGATAGGCCGACATCATACACCTTTAATATCCCAAAAATACTAACGATCAAGACAACCAACCCTTCTAGCATCACCACCGTATCCCCCCTCCTTTCCGATGTCTCAAACCTTCAGCTTACTGCCGTCAAGGCGAATAAACTTTAAAAGCCCATCTTCTCCCCCTTTTCTACTTCGTTTATGGGCACAAGGTCCAACATATTGAAACCTATAACCTAATTATATCACGAATAATAAATAATGTCAAGCATAACCCCTTATTCGCCAGGGTTCACTATCGCATCATAATCCATACCATACTGAGCATATTGTAGCCGCATATAGGCAGTATCCAAGTCGCTCGCTAAAGTTTTAAGTGGATCTTCCTTAGCCTTAGCCATTACTATAAACTTCAAAGGCTTATTATATCCACCACATATTTCCATAGATTCACCATAAGCTAATTCTCCAGGAACTGTAATTTCACGAATCCCATCTAATCGCATTCCTTTCACACCTTCATTCCAACCTTCAACCATCCCCAGGGAAGCATCGAGAATCTTTACAAAAGCAGTTGGATTATCCCTATCATCAAATGATGAGTCAAAAATCGTTTCATCGGCGCACCAACCTACGTAATACGCTAAATATTCTGTTTCTTCATCAATCTTATCACCTGAACCCTTCTTTAAATCAAGTGTTTTTACCCCATCTTCGTTAGCGCTAGCCTCATTGTATCCTTTTATCTCTGATTTGAAGACTATAAACTCATCATAATCATTCTTTGTGGACTCCGCAAATTCAGCTTGCAACTCACTATAGGCTTTCTCGTACTCAGCAACCTTAGCCTCATCAACTTGGCTTTCACTAGAAGTTGAATTGTTTTTTCCTCCATTTAATATAATAGCAACATAGCCAGCGATAATCGAACCTAGCATCAAAACAGCAATAACTCCAATTATCACGCGCTGACGAGTTGTAGTCTTTAATTCGTTTTCGTTCATCTTTTTACTCCACTTATCTTTACCTTATTATATCATAAGATAAGATGATAATAAACGCCAAATTCCACCCCAATTTTTTCAAAAAACATAACAGTCGCAAACGGACTGTTATGTTTTGTAATCTTAAGAAGATTAGCTCTTCTTTTCGGCTTTGGCAGGCTTCTGTAAAACCTTAACTTTCTTAAATGAGCCACCAGCTTTCTTGATTGCTTCTACTGCCGTCTTGGAAGCAAATTGCGTCTCGAGATCAATCTTAGATGTTAATTCACCTCTAGAAATAATCTTGACTTTTGCAAATGGCGAAGTAATCATTCCAGCTTCTGCTAAGGCGTAATTATCGATTTTACCCTTCAGTTCATTTAAGCGATCGGTATATACCACCTCTGCCTTAATATGAAAAGATTTAAAACCCTTCAACTTTGGCACGGCTTGCATAATCGCACGTTGACCACCCATGAAGCCTCTCGGCATCTTATTATGACCAGCACGAGCTTTTTGACCCTTG
>JAZRRY010000008.1:0-2561 GCA_045651145.1 Candidatus Nanosyncoccus sp. | reverse complement strand
CCGCTTGGCCTCCGACTTGATTTTGTTCCGTCCGCCTCCTCGACATTATCTACAATAAACCGAGACCCTGATAGAGACTTAATAAGTTCTGTCGCTGTTTGTTCATCCTCGGGCGATTTTCCATCGTATGAAGCGGAAAGTACTTGATTCGGGGTCGTAGTCTTGGTCGACCGACCTTGAGCGCGTCCTGAGTCAAGCGATTCGGCTTCTCCCGGCACGAACTCACCAGTAAGCTTGAACGAAGATTTGCCTTCGAACTTCTCAATCTGTTTTTCGCGCTCCACGATCAATCTTAGAGCTGGAGATTGCACACGCCCCGCCGAAATGGCCCCAGGCACTTTTTTGCGGACAACATCCGACAAATCATACCCCACCAGCATATCTAGCGTCTGTCTGGCTTGTTGAGAAGCCACCATATCCATATCTACTGTGCGTGGATTCTTGATGGCTTGGTCTAGAGCCGGCTTAGTGATTTCATGAAAAGTAATTCGAGCCGTGTTCTTAGGCAAATTTAGTACTTCGCAAAGATGCCAAGAAATTGATTCCCCTTCGCGGTCTTCATCGGTCGCTAGCCAAATTTTATCGGCAATTCTAGCTTCTTTTTTAAGTTCGGAGATGACTTTTTTATGATCTGGATCAATTTCGTAGGTGACATCAAAAGTGCTTTTATCTACCTTGGTGTCTTTGCGAATATGACCAATCGAGGCCAGTACTTTAAAATCAGACCCCAGATATTTCTCAATCGTGTGGGCCTTAGCCGGGCTCTCTACTATCACCAAATTTTTTGCCATATATATAATAATAGCACATCACGTCAAGCGTAAGCTTCAAGGAAACAGCATCAAAAAACCCTCAGGTAAGGGTGGGCATCACCTGAGGGTATTTTGGCCCTCTAACGCTTCTCTATTTTATACCGGGGAGACCCCGGAGCGTAACCCACCTCACACAAATTGGGGCCCGCCGGTTAGAGGGATTGCTAAGCCTTCGAAATGATCCTTTCTAAGTGGAGGTAATACTTATAACTTAAAACCATGAAGAAATTTTAAGCTCGAAAGGGTTTCAAAAGCTCGCAACTTCTGCTATACTGAAAATTAGTATAGCTGAAATTATAACTTATTTAGGTGCGGTGTGGAGTACTTTTTTGTACCCCAACTGCTTAAATTATATCACACAGGAGAAATTATGTCAACACTTTTTTCACACTTTTTTACAAAATTCAACCAAATATCACCCCTGGAGCACAATTTTACAGAGGTATTAGATGCTATTGTGCTTAAGCCTAAAATATTGTATTTTCATGGTAAAATGCCAGAAAATGTGGTAAAAGATGGCAAAGAAATTCGTCCCAAGACAGTTGCTATCGTTGGGGCTCGTCATAACACGCGCTATGGCGAAGAGATTGCCTATCAGATGGCTTACGAACTAGCCAAAAAAGGCGTTATTGTCATCTCTGGTCTAGCCTACGGTATCGATTCAATCGCCCATAAGGGAGCTCTAGATGCTGGCGGACGTACTATTGCAGTCCTAGGCACTCCAATAGATCAAATCTATCCCAAGTCACACGAAAAGTTAGCCAAAGATATTATCGAACAAGACGGCGCAATTATCAGCGAACTCGCCCCTGGAGCAGAGTTCTATCCAAAGACTAGTTTTCTCGAACGTAACCGTATCATTTCTGGACTTTCGGATGTTGTAGTAGTAGTGGAAGCGGCAATTCGTTCTGGGTCGCTTAATACCGCAGCGCACGCCCTAGAGCAAGGCAAAGAAGTATTCGCGGTACCTGGGAATATCACTAATCATTATTCCGAGGGATGTAATAAGCTAATTCATCAAGGAGCAAATCCTTATACTTGCCCAGATGATCTTTTGCGCATACTTTATCCTGAAGATTTTATTAAAAACCATCGTAAAGCCACCCAAAAAGCCCTCACTGCCGACACTAAGGAAGAAGCAATCATTTTACAAGCCTTGACTCAAGGGCTCCGGGCTGGTGAAGATATTATCAAATCAACTGGGATACCCGCTGCTATATTTAATCAATCTATTACTCTCCTTGAAATTAAAGGGCAAGTACGCTCTCTTGGTGCCAATCATTGGAGTCTGGGGTAAAATTTAGTACAATTTTCTTGTATTTTATAAACGGCTTATGCTATAATGAAATCATGATAAAGGGTCATAAAAAAAATCTTATTGCATTACTAACTATAATTGCGCTGAGTATTAACGCTGTTGGGATTTCTCTTGCCCCTCATTCTCTTGCATTGACTTATCAAGATGACATGGATGTAGAATTTACCTTTAATTCTTCCGTTTCTCTATCTCTTTCTTCTCCTGAACTAACTATTTCTAGTCTCGCCCCAAGCACTTATGGGGATAGTAACATTATTACGATCACGACCTCCACTAATAACCCTGCCGGATGCACCCTCTACGCTACGACAGGAAACGGTAGTAATTATGCGAACACTGATCTAATAGACGGCAAGGGTAATTCCTTTACTAGCCTAGCCACTAATGGCGCCATGGCTTCAATGGAAAATGCCGACCCTGGTAAATGGGGC
>JAZRRY010000007.1:0-2165 GCA_045651145.1 Candidatus Nanosyncoccus sp. | reverse complement strand
ATGATTCGCGAAGAAGGCGCTACGGTAGAGGAGGTTGAAAAGGCGCTAAATAAAGTCGCAGTAGAGGTACCAGGTTCAGATATGGCTATGATGTCGTTATCTGAATCAGTGATTTTGACGCTTCGGATGGCGCAAAATTATACTTCGGAACAGGGGCTTTCGGTAATCGGTACAGAGCATCTATTGTATGCGTTGCTAAGTCAGCCGAATTCACGTGCGTCTTTGATTTTGCAAGGTTTGAAAGTTGATAACGAGAAGATTTTAGATGAGATAGAAAAACTAGTCGAAGAGCAAACTAAAGATGAAAAACTAAAAGCGGAAAAAGCTAAATATTTGAAGAAATCGCCGTTAAAGTTTTTGAATCGCTACGGTAAGGATTTAACAGAAGAAGCAAGACAGGGCCAGCTAGATACGGTGATTGGGCGTGAGAATGAGATTGAAAGAGTAGTGACGGTGTTATCTAGACGTACAAAGTCTAATCCAGTATTGATTGGTGAGGCTGGTGTAGGTAAGACGGCTATTGTAGAAGGTCTAGCTACACGTATCGTAAAAAATGAAGTGCCTGGAAACTTAATTGGCAAGCATATTTATCAGGTGGATTTGTCGTCAGTGGTGGCTGGTACTAAATTCAGGGGTGAGTTTGAGGAGCGTATAAAAGGCATAATTGATGAAGCGATTAGTGATGATTCTATTTTGCTCTTTATTGATGAGATTCATTTGCTTTGTGGGGCGGGATCAGGAGAAGGATCGTTAGATGCGGCAAATATCTTGAAGCCGGCACTCGCGCGCAACTCTATTAACTTAATTGGTGCAACTACGCTTGATGAATATCGAAAGACTATAGAGAAAGATAAGGCGCTTTCTCGTAGGTTTCAATCGGTAATGATTGAAGAACCGAGCGCAGCAGTGACGCTTCGGATTCTAAAGGGGATTAAGGGCCATTATGAAAAGCATCATGGTGTAGTGATCCCGGATGAATGTTTAGAGACAGCTATCACTATGAGCCAAAGATACATTAATGATAGATTTATGCCTGATAAGGTGATTGACGTTATTGATGAGGCTTCAGCGATTGCGAGGGTGGCTGCGGATAAAAAAGGTGGTGGTAAATACAAGAAGCTTAAAATTGAGAAATCTGCACTGGAAAATAAGGTGACTGAGGCGGCGGAGGCAGAAGATTATGAGAAAGCGGCGGGTTATAAGACTGAACTAGCCAAACTAGAAAAAGAAATAAAAGCTTTGGAAAAAGCTGGAGTAAAAAAGACTGAAAATCCGACACTCACAGAAGAAAACTTAGCCACAGCGATAAGCTTAAAAACTGGCATTCCGGTATCTAAAGTACATGGGTCGGAAATGAAGATGCTGATGAATTTGGAAGATGAGCTAAAGAAATCTATTGTTGGTCAAGATGAAGCGATTAAGGCGGTATCTAAGGCGATCCGACGAGGACGTTCTGGGATAGCGGATGCTAGACGTCCAATTGGTTCATTTATCTTTATGGGGCCAACTGGTGTTGGTAAAACAGAGCTCGCTCGTGTGATTGCAAGAGAAGTATTTGGTGGCGAAAACGCGCTAGTTAAGATCGATATGAGTGAATTTGGTGAAAAGCATAATGTATCACGACTCGTAGGGGCACCGGCTGGATATATCGGTTATGATGATGGTGGTAAATTGACTGAGGCAGTGCGACGTAAGCCTTATTCGGTGATTCTATTTGATGAAATCGAAAAAGCGCATCCAGATGTGTTTAATCTCCTTTTGCAGATTTTGGAAGATGGGGTACTTACTGATGGCCAAGGAAATAAGATTAAGTTTAATAATACGATCGTGATTCTCACATCTAATCTTGGCTCGGCAGATATGTATCGAGAATCGGAGCTAGGATTTACGGCAAAAACCGCTAAGGATAAGAAGGCACTTCTGCAGGAATACGAAGAGAATAAAGAGTATGCAATGAAAGCGCTAAAGAAAGTAATGCGTCCGGAGTTAATTAATAGACTGGATAATATTTTAGTATTCCATGCATTGACTCGTAAAAATGTAGAAAGAATCTTTGATAATTTGATTAACGAACTACAAAAGCGTTTGGCCGCTAAGGGAATTGGATTAAAAGTAGAAGAGAAAGCAAAGGATTATTTGATTAAGGAAGGATACGATCCAAAGAA
>JAZRRY010000006.1:0-5459 GCA_045651145.1 Candidatus Nanosyncoccus sp. | reverse complement strand
GCTGTGGCACAAGGTACGAATGCCGTAATGCTTTCTGATGAGACTGCGGTTGGCAAGTATCCGGTAGAGACCGTAAAAGAAATGAGTAAGGTAATTACTTATACCCAAAATCATTCACAAGTTGCTACGATTTCTAGAAGTCCAAAAGGTGGAAAGTCGGAAGTATATGACGCAATTTCCTACACTACGGCTAGGTTGGCGGAACAAATTGGCGCAGATATTATTGTCTGTCAGACTGCTTCCGGCGTGACAGCTACCACGATGGCGGCGAGTAGACCTAATGTACCAATCGTGACTGCGGCTTCGAATCAAAGAGTAGCAAACCAATTAGCTTTAATTTATGGTAATTCTGCATTTTGTAGGCCGTATTCCGAAAATTATGGTTATGAATTAGCTAAAGAATTGAAGCGTGAAAAACGAGTCAAGAGTACGCGTGGTGAAAAAGATTTATTAGTTGTGATTGTTTCTGGTGATCGTGATAAAGCGGGCACTAATACTATTAAAGTACGTTATATTTAAGAGCTTTAAGTCCTGGCAATTCTTTACCAAGAAGAAATTCTAGGGTTGCTCCTCCGCCAGTAGAAACAAGAGAGTAGGATAAATCTGGGTGGCTCAGCATAAGGTTTTCGACGAACCCAGTAGTATCTCCTCCGCAAATAATAGTAGTAGCATCTTTTTTCTCGCCAATCATTTCAGCAGTAATGGTAGAAGCGGTAGCATAGGCTGGATCTTCGGCATATCCTAAGAGGCCATTCCAAATGATGGTTTTAGAGTCTACTATGAGTTCAGAGATTTTGGCGGTTGAGATAGGTCCGATGTCCAACTTTTCGCCAGCGGAATTTTCATCAAAATCAGTAGCCACGTAAATCTTGGGGTTTTCGGAAGCATATCCGTCGGCGGCAATTTTGCCACCTACGGCGATATGATCGAACTTTTTAGAGAGATTTTTGATTAGTGGGGCTTTATCGGAGACTTTGGCTCCACCTACGATCAATAGCGCTGGATGGGCTGGATTTTCTAGAACTTTGGTCAGATTCTTGATTTCTTTTTCAACTAATAGGCCGGCGTACGGGGGGAGAATTTTGGCAATCGCATCCGTGGAGGCGTGTGCGCGGTGAAGTACGGCAAAGCCATCTTGCACAAAAGCGTCGGCTTTAGTCGCTTTTACAATTGATTTAGCAAAATCTAGTGAATTCTTTTCTTCGCCTGGATAGAAGCGAAGGTTTTCTAAGAGTAGAACGTCGCCTTTTTTTAATTTGTTGCAAGTTTTTTGAACTTCTACGCTAGAGACATCACTTACGAAATGCACGCTAGAGATTAATTGATCTAGTTTTTTAGCAACTGGAGCTAGGGAAAGGCTTTCGTCGTGACCTTCTGGGCGACCGAGATGTGAGATGAGCACAATTTTACTTGCGCCATTATCGCGCAGATAATTAATAGTTGGGATACTTGCGCGAATACGTAGGTCGTCGGTGATTTTGCCATCTTTTAATGGAACATTATAATCGACTCTGACTAGTATGGTTTTATTCTTTATATCTAGATCGCTAAGGTTTTTCATGGGCTAATTATAACATATTTAAATGATATTCATTTTGTGATATGATCATTATATGAATAAGAAAGGTAACTACCAACAATTAATAGGTGGAACAATAGAACGTCTAAGGTTAAAAAAAGGATGGACTCAGGAGGAACTTGCTGATGCTGTAGGTTCTTCGCAGTCCGCGATTCATCGAATCGAAAAAGGCGGCCAAAACGTTTCGCTTGGAATGATAAATAGACTTTCAGAAGCTCTCGGTAATCAGATTCTCTCTGTTAATGACTCTGTGTCTCAAAGTTTTCGTATTAGGGGGAATAAAGAATTAATGGGCGAAATTTCGATTAATACCTCCAAGAATGCTGCTGTTGCCTTGTTATGCGCCGCTCTTTTGAATGATGGTCGTACAGTTTTACATGATGTGGCTAGAATTGAGGAAGTATTTAGAATTATTGAAGTATTAGAGTCTATTGGTGTAAAATGTCGTTGGATTAATCGCCAACGTGACCTAGAAATTATATCACCGCACGAATTTAAACTAGATGAAATGAATATTGAGGCAGCACGTAAAACTCGTAGTATTATTATGTTTTTGGGGCCACTTTTGCATCGGTTTAAAAAGTTTAGGATTCCTTATGCTGGTGGATGTTCGCTTGGTATACGTACGGTCGAACCGCACCTCAAGGCGCTAGAAAGCTTTGGTCTAGAGGTAGATGCCGAGACTAATTGTGGCTTTTACGAGGTCGAAGTCGATCAAGAAGTATTACATAGTAGTAGCGAACGTTATATAGTATTGACAGAGCGTGGCGATACTGTGACGGAAAATGTGTTGATGGCGGCAGCAATGGTGCCTGGCAAGACTACAATTGTGGGGGCTTCACCGAACTATATGGTGCAAGATGTTTGTTATTTCCTGGAGGCGTTGGGGGTTAAGATTTCTGGGGTCGGTACGACTAGGCTAGAAGTACAGGGTCGGGCAAGATTTAATGAAGATGTAGAATATTGCATTTCTGAAGACCCAATTGAGGCGATGAGTTTTATTGCGGTAGCACTAGTGACGAATTCCGAAATAACCTTGCGGAGGGCACCAATTGAATTTTTGGAACTAGAGCTAGAGATACTCAAGAATATGCATGCAGTATTTGAAAAATCTAAGGAGTATTTTTCGGCTAACGGACATACAAGGCTAGTTGACCTTACGATTAAAAAATCTGAACTTGTGGCACCGATTGATAAAGTGCATCCTATGCCTTTCCCGGGGCTCAACATAGACAATTTGCCGTTTTTCTCGGTAATTGCGGCGGTAGCGAAAGGTCGTACCCTGATACATGATTGGGTATTTGAAAACCGAGCAGTATATGTGACGGAATTAGCTAATTTGAATGTCAAGGTTGAGTTACTGGATGCTCATCGCGTATATATTGAAGGTCCAACCAATTGGCGACCAGCAGAACTAGTCGCACCGCAGGCATTACGCCCAGCCGTAGTGATTCTAATTGGCATGTTGGCGGCCCCAGGTACATCTATTCTTAGAAATATATATCCAATTAATCGTGGTTACCAAGATTTTGCAGCAAGACTTAGGCGCCTAGGTGCTGATATTGAGCCGCTTACTGGCATATAACGTGCTATACTGGTTAAATGGAATCGCTATTTGATGGCTTGAATGAAAGACAGAAGGAAGCGGTAAAAACGCTTTCTGGGCCGATTTTGGTGTTGGCGGGAGCGGGAAGTGGTAAAACTAAAACTTTGACGCATCGTATTGCTAATTTGATTGCGCATGGTGTAAAACCATCACATATTCTTGCAGTAACGTTCACAAATAAGGCGGCAAATGAAATGCGGGAGAGATTATGGAAGCTAGTATCTAGCTCGGGGCCGCGTCCGTCTGGCCTGTCGCCACAGGCGGACGGCACTAATTCTCGCGCTGCCGCGCTCCGAAATGCCCCTAGTTTAGATACTAACTTCCAAGAAGTCCCTCCGCGCAGTTTTATGCCTTATATGGGGACGTTCCATGGAATTGCGGTGCGGTTTTTACGTGAAGAATTTGAAGCAGCAGGGTTGGATCAGAATTTTACGATTTATGATGCGGATGACCAGATTTCTTTGATTCGGCGCGTAATAAAAGATTTGAAACTAAATGATAATAAGAATTTGAAGCCGAAGTCTGTGCATTCAATTATCTCAAGTGAAAAAAATCAAGGTAATGGTCCGGAAGAATATGCTGCAAAGGCTTTTTATCCGAATCAAAAACAAATTGCCAAGATTTTTGAAAAATACGAAACTGAAAAATCAAAAGCGCAAGCTCTAGATTTTGACGATTTGTTGATAAAAGAATATGAGCTATTAAAGACTCATCCGGAAATTCGTAAAAAGTGGCAGAAGCGATTTGAATATATTTTGATTGATGAATATCAGGATACGAATTCCGTACAATATAATATAGTGAAGCTGCTAGTAAATGAAGAAAAAAATATTTGCGTAGTGGGAGATGATTGGCAGTCTATATATTCTTGGCGAGGTGCGGATTTTACGAATATTTTGAATTTTGAGAAAGATTTTCCGGGTGCTAAAGTTATTAAATTGGAACAGAATTATCGTTCATCGGGAAATATTCTAGAAGCATCGCAAAAGGTGATTAATAAGAATAAAGTCAGGACAGATAAGGTTTTATTTACGGAGGCCGAAAAAGGTGAGCCGATTGATATTGAATCATTAAGAGATGAAGATGATGAAGCAAATTTTGTGGCGAGGCAAATTATGCTTCTAAAACGCGACTATGAGGATTTTTCGGATTTTGCGGTGCTCTATCGGACAAATGCGCAGTCTTATAGTTTTGAAAAAGCATTTATGAATTATCAGATTCCTTATAGGATTGTGGGTGGTGTAAGATTTTATGATCGTAAAGAAGTGAAGGATGTACTGGCGATTTTGAAGCTAGTAGTAAATCAGCGTGACCAAGTGAGTTTAAGTAGGGTAGTACAGAACGTGCTAAGTGGAGTGGGCGAAGCGTCGCTTAGGAAAATTATGAATGCGATGAATTCGATCGAGGGTAGTAGTCCACTAGTTGGCTCGGATATTGAAGAAGTCTTGCCGGCAGGTAAGGCAAGAAATGGATTTATGAGGTTAATCAATTATTTAAAGAAGATAGATTCGACTCTAAATCCTGGCGAGATTGTACAAAAAACTGTAGAATATTTTGATTTTAAGACTTTGACTGATGATGGTACGCCCAGTGCTGATGAGCGGATGCGTAACCTAGAAGTACTGGCCGGGAACGCCGAAAATTATAATACATTAGAGGAGTTTTTGGTAGATTCGGCGTTGATGTCTTCAGCGGACGAGAGCTCTGGCAAGAATTCGGTAACTTTGATGACGATGCATGCGGCGAAGGGATTGGAATTTCCAGTAGTATTTCTAGTAGGGATGGAAGATGGATTATTTCCGAGTAGTAGAGCAGAGGATGAATCTTCGCTTGAGGAAGAAAGGCGGTTAGCGTATGTAGGAATGACTCGTGCGATGCGGAGATTGTTTTTGACTTATGCAGCGTCTAGATATACGTTTGGAAATCGGAATTATAATATGCCATCGAGATTTTTGATTGAGTTAGGTTATAATCCATACGGTTCGGCTGGATATAGCGATAATGATGGGGATGGGTTTACGGACTTTGGTAATGATGATTTTGATGATGATTTTGGTGACTACGATCCGTTTCTGCAAGATTTGCCAGTTTATGAATGAAATGGCGATTCGTGTTAGAATAGTGATATGAAGATTTTATGGACAGATGGAAGTGCAAGCCCAAATCCGGGACCAGGAGGATTCTCGGTAATTGAAATTTTGGGAGATGAAGCAAAGCCGGTGGTATTAGGGCGCGATAAGGATACTACTAATATTCGCATGGAAGGAAGTGCAT
>JAZRRY010000005.1:0-17522 GCA_045651145.1 Candidatus Nanosyncoccus sp. | reverse complement strand
ACAGAATCTGCGCATAAAATATGAGGGGCTACCCCCTCTCACTGGAGAAAGGCGCAGAACTCTGCACCGCAATTAACATAAGTATATTACATAAGTTCGAAAATACCAAGCATAAGCGTTTTGGAAGTGTGGGGAGATATGTGTTTGGTGTTTCGCGTATCTGTTATTTGGCGAGTTCGAACTTGCAATTGTTCCAATAGTAAGCTTAAATACGCAAAACATTTTAGGAGTTTATTATGACTATTAAGTTAGAAGATGCTGTCGCGGTCGTACAAAAAGAGATTCGCAAGTGGCGCGAGAAATACGAGTCCGTCGCGAATGAAAACGGGCAAGACCACCCAATTATGGTCGAGGGCGAAACTACGGCCGGCTATTACTGCCAGCTTATGGTGAACCCTCAAGAAGTCGCTAAGATTTTTGTCGATTACGACTATGCGCTTTATCGTGTTCTCGGCGAAGATGCGCCGGACGCTATGTGGGAAGATTTAGGTCGAAAATTTGGATTAGAGCATGTTTGCTCGGTGGATCTATGAAAGCCCGTCAAAAGCGCCACGAATGTCCCAAATGCGGCAAATACTATGTAGGTTATCCTGCGCTATCGCGTGAGGATAATAAGACGGAGATTTGTCCGGGGTGTGGAGCGAAGGAAGCACTAAAAGCACTAGTTTTTCGCGACGCTAACACCTTAAATTGTTGGCTTTTTATGTTATAATATATGTATCATCTCATTAAGGAGATATACATGGTCCTAATCACAAATCGTGGCGGCAACACGATGGAGAAAGCGCTCTCCGATGCTTTGCCGGATGCAGACAGTGTCGATATTTGCACCGCTTATTTCTACTTTTCGGGATTCGACAGAATCGCCCCATTACTAAAGGATAAACATGTCCGTATTTTGGTTGGCAAAACCGTTGAGCCGGAAGCTACCGATGAGTTGGCAAATGCTCTAAAAATAAATCCAGACGCATCCCTTGATGCATTTACTAGCAGGAAGCAAAATCTTACTCGCGGAGAAAGAAAAAGCTTCTTTACAGAAAGCTTTATTAGATTATTTAATCGATCGGCATTATCTGAGGCCTTTCATTCAAATGAAGCGCTGGAAAGTTTTAAGATTTTCGAAGATAAGCTTCGCGACGGATCACTTGAAATTAGAATGACGGACCATGATAATCATTCGAAGTTCTATATTCTTACTAACAAGCCCGAGCGCAATCAGGGTGGCAGTTATCTTGGGACCGTATTTATGGGATCATCAAACCTTACTTTCTCTGGCTTGCTAGGTCAGGGAGAGCTAGTTGAGCCCCACCGCGATAACGACAACTACAATTCATACAGGACGCATTTTGATGAATTATGGAAAGATTCCATCGATATTAAATCGAAAGATGGCAATGACAGCTTTATGGAGGAAATTCAACGTCGTCTTTGGGTTCATTCGGTTCCGGATCCATATCTTATATATGCACGCATTCTTTATGAGCTATACGGCACGGTCGAAGAGAAAGAAGACGTTACTACTCCGCAAGGTATTACTGGTGGAAAGTTCTCGAATCTAAAATACCAGTTAGATGCGATAAAACAAGGCATTGATTGTATCGAAAAATATAACGGCGTTATTATTGCAGATGTCGTCGGTCTCGGCAAATCTATCATTGCCTCCGCCATTGCCCATAATTTAGACATTAATAGAACCGTTATTATAGTGCCGCCGCATTTGAAGCAGCAATGGGAAGGGTATGTCCAAGATTTTGGCATTCGTGGTGCCATCGTAGAGAGTTGTGGTAAAATCGCCTCATTGCACCAGCGTTTAGCGAACGACGACAGAGATACTTTATATATAATCGACGAGGCGCATAGATACCGAAATGAGCTAACGGATGATTACCAGAATCTACATCAGCTTACGCGCTCTAGCGCAAATAATAAGGTAATTCTTCTTACTGCTACTCCATATAACAATAAACCTAACGATTTATTTGCATTAATTAAGCTTTTTCAGACACCGAGCCGCTCTACGATTAATTCCGTTGAAAACCTAAGTATTAAGTTCCGGGAGTTAATTGGGCAATATATTAAACTCGAACGACAAGGCAAGAAGAACCGCGACGACGAAGTAACGAAGAAACTCGAAGATTTGAGTGCTGAAATCCGAAATCTGATTGACCCAGTTATTATTCGCCGCTCACGCTTGGATTTGAAACGCATTCATGAATATGCTGACGACCTGAAAGCACAAGGTATTGATTTTCCTGAAGTTGTGGGGCCAGAACTCGTAGAGTATGATTTAGGCGCCATTAAGAGCCAATACATAAAGACTCTTCAAGAGATAACCGATACAGAGGATGGCTTCCGTGGAGCTCGCTATCAATCCGCAAATTACATTAACAATCGCGAGGAATTCGTCGATAAGTACGGCAAATTCTTTGATGAGTCAGACCTTAAAACCGCGCAGAAAAACTTGGCGCAATTCATGCGAAGACTATTAGTTACGCGTTTCGAAAGCTCTAAATATGCATTTAGGTCCACCCTTTCGAATATTATTAATTCTCACGAGGTCATTGCTCGATGGTGGAACGAGAAGGGTGTGGTACCAATCCAGAAGCAGGGCCAAATCCTATCTCCGGACGAAGTAGGGGATGATTTTGGTAGTATTGAAGAAATGTTACAACAGATTGCTGAAAATGAGGATTTTGAGCGCAAGAATAATGAAGCGCTTTATATTCCTCGCGAACTATTCAAGGACGATTTTATTTATGACGTAGAGAATGATCTAGAATTATTGCGTCGTATTTATGATGAATGGTTTAGCGATGAATCATTTGCTGAGATTGATCCAAAACTCGAGGAAGTTAAATGTGAGATTAATTCGCACCTAGAAGATGATATGAGCAGAAAGATCGTCATCTTCTCGTCATATGCCGACACGGCGGAATGGGTAGCCCAAAAACTCCGCGAAGCGGGTTATCGCGTTCTGCTATACACCGGTTCATCGAATGCTCAGGATAAGATTGTAGTTTCTCAAAACTTTGATGCATCGTGGCCAATAAATGACCAGAAGAACGATTACGATATTATTGTTGCTACGGATGCACTTTCGGAAGGTTTTAATCTTCACCGCGCAGGTGTGATTATTAACTACGATATTCCGTACAATCCTACTCGCGTAGTTCAGCGTATCGGCCGTATTAATCGTATTAATAAAAAAGTCTACGACAAGATTTATATCCAGAATTTCTTCCCGACAGATTTAGGAAACGATATTACTAACATTAAGAACATCAGCACACTAAAAATGCTTCTTATCAATAATATTGTCGGTTCAGATACGCGCACCCTTACGCCGGACGAAGATCTTGAAAGTTTCTTCAGGAGTAGCTACGAAGAGGCGAATGCGGAAGCTGGCGAATTGTCGTGGGACGTCGAATATCGTAACGACTACAATGCTTTGAAAAACTCTCCAATCATGAAAGAAGCTCGCGAAATACCGGAGCATACACGAGTCATACGTAATGGCCGCCCAGAAGCAGCCTCGATAGGCTTTGCTAAACGTGGCGAGAGCTCTTTGTTTGCAATGACCGGAGAAGATGGCTCCACGGCTGACATATGGCCAGCAGAGCGTGTTTTGCCGCTATTTAAAGCCGATCGTGAAGAGAAGTCAAAAGAAGGCGACGACGAATTGAGCAAGAGATTTTCTGTATTGTATGAAAAGATTACCGAGAGGCATCGTGTTCCAGAAATAGAGGGTCGTCGTCAGGATGCGCTTAAAAATCTGGAATTCTTAATTGAAAATTGTCCACAAGAGAAAGATTATCTCATAGATTTACGTGACGTAATTTTAGAATTTGATGATTTGTCTGATGGCGAGTTGAAATATATAGCTCAATTACATTTTAAGGATGGCCTACCGGAAGCCGTAAAGGAGCTGCGCGAGAAATTCTCTGACCACTATATTGCCGTCATAAAAGAAAAAGCAAATGCAGTTGATGCGGTTGCCGAAATCATGGTTTTTGCAGAGGATCTGCGTCAATAGTAATTCCGACGAGCTTTATATATTTTGAAAGAGTGCACCGGTTCACGCGAAGGACTTTCGCGATTGTCGTTAATGAATTTTGCTTTCGTAGCAGTTCTTCGATTACATGGTCTTTGCCATAAAGCTTGTAATTTTCAATTTTTGAAGAGCCTTTTGGGCGCCCCAAAATAACACCCTCGGCGCGTTTGCGTGCGAGGGCTTCTTTGGTTCGTTGTGATATTAGGTTTCTTTCAATTTCAGCAGATAAACCAAATGCGAAAGCAAGTACTTTACTTTGTATGTCGTCTCCTAGCCTGTAACCCTCTTTGACGGTCCAAACGCGGCATTCTTTAGCCATACAAATATTCAGTATTTCCATAATCATAAAAAGAGAGCGCCCCAGTCGGGACACCTCGGAGCAAATAATCGTATCGCCGGCTTCCGCCTGCCTGAGAAGACGGCCAAGCTTTCGTTTATTGTAATTTTTGGTACCGCTAATAGTTTCGGCTATCCAGCCGTCTATTGTTAAGTTGTTCGTTTTACAAAACTCTTTAATTTCATATTTTTGGTTTTCAACAGTTTGCTTATCGCTACTTACGCGAATATAACCATATATCATATAAACTCCTTTTTGTATGAATTATATGAACGTTTTGGTACGCCGCTTAAAGACTGGGGGATTCGCATTAATTATGGAATTAAGACCGGTTGTAATGAGGCCTATATAATAGACAGCGAGAAACGCGAAAGAATATTGGCTGGGTGTAAAGATAAAGGAGAAAGAGATCGTACCGATAAACTAATACGACCGATTTTGCGCGGCAGAGATATAAAAAGAAACGGATATAATTGGCCTGGTCTGTATGTCATATTAGCCTATTTTGATTTTCATAAGGACATCAATTTATACCCAACAATATATAACCATTTAAAGCAATATGAGGCTGCTTTGAGAAAACGCGGCCAGGTACGATATACGAGTAGCGGAAAGCCTAGGGCGGGCGCTGATTACCCCGGGCAGCACCACTGGCTAGAACTAGACAACAACCCACGCAAAGAATATATGGACGATTTTTCTAAGCAACGTTTTATTTGGACCGCCGTAAATTCCGAGTATCGTTTTACTGTGCTTGAGGATACTATTTATTACAATAATTCTATTTTCCATGGAGTGTGCGACGTCTCATATGGGATAGCGAGTTTTATGAATTCTGATGCGCTTAGATGTTACTTAAAACTACTGTCATCAGAGGGGTATCAATACGGAGGTAAAGAAATGATAGGAGCAATTCCAATTCCTGCAAATATTAAAAACCATTGCTACACTAATGAAGAAGTGAATACTTACTATGGTTTTTCGAATGATGAAATAAAGGCAATTTCTTCGTCAGTTAATTCGAAATAGCGATAATAATTATCTGTTGCCTCAGGAATCACGGCTGGTACTGGGATTGTTTCTACGAATTGTTTAAAGTATCTTGACCCGCCTCCAAGGTCAGTGGCTATCACACGAGGGAAATACCATCGAACAATGTCGGAGTTTAGATATGCTACTAGTTGTTCGGTAGCGCCATTCCCAACTATCATGTAGCACGTATTATTAAAGTAAATCTCCTTCTCTTCATAGATAAAGTTAGGTTCAGTTGAAATGTCGGACCAGATTATCTTTTGCTTAGAAAAATCGTCCATATACGCACAATCTCTAAGGTTATAAGGGGTATCACCTTTATCCGTACGAATAGATAATCTTTCTATATTTGTTCCGCTTTCTGGTTTCATATTCCAGCTACCGTTTTCAAACCACTCTTTGAGTGCAGGATAGTCATTAATCTCAATACGTGGCACATATATGCCGTCACTATCGGTATATCCATTGTGGACTACGATTATATAAAGAGCGCCCCATACGTAGCTATTTCTCTTTATATCTCTGCCGCGCAAAATCGGTCGTATTAGTTTATCCGTCCTATCCCTTTCCTCGCTTGTTTTACAGGCACTTAAAAGCTTTGACCGTTTTTCCTCATTAATAATGTAAGCTTCATTTAAGCCAGTAAGTATTCCTCGGTTTATTCTAATATCCCAGTCTTTAAGCGGCGTACCAAAACGTTCGATTTTGTTCTTTATGCTTTGCTCTATAGGCGATAATATGGCCCAACTTTCTTCTTGTTTGAACTTACATTTTACGGCAGACTTATGAATGAATTCAGTAATGTTTTTGGCATTAAGCTCCTTGTTTGCTGCTACTGCAATCGTATCCCCATCGTATTTTTCTTTTTTGAGGATAAGAATGTCCGTATCGACAGTAGCACTTTCGAATACGCCACCGCCTAAATCGACAATCTGAAGCGGATTAGTATTCTTCACGAAATAATCACGCAAACTTTTGCCGTATCCAGCGCGCATCCACTTATTGCTCGTAATATACGTTAATACGCCATGTTCTTTCAATATTTTAATGCCGCGTTCAAAGAAGAGAGCATAAATATCGCCACGTTTTTCGTAGGTTGCGTATTTTAGCGGTTCATACAATCTACTCGCATCATCCTTTATATCTTCAAGGTGAATATATGGCGGGTTTGCAATCACGATATCGAATTCGCTTACACCAAACATCCATCCTGGATCAAACCAGTCTGTCGGCGCATTTTTAAAGGGCTTCCAGCGCATCAGCTTGTTATAGCGCGTAGAGACATTACCGCCGAATTGGTCAATGCGTTTATCGTACATTTCGGTTTGTAGTTCCGCAAAGCGGCCACGTAATCGTTGGCGCTCGTCGGCCGGAGCGGTGAAATACTTGTTGCGAATATCTTTAAGTTCATCGATTTGACTAGTGTCTTCAAGCAGCGACGTCTGCATGCTATGCGCATCCTCTGGAAGCCAAATAAGAGAGTTCGCTGTTACGAATTTGAAGTCTAGATTCGGAAGTGGATGTACGCCTCGGTTTTCTTTACTGTCGTCGACATCCTCTTCGATAATAAGCGTCAAGAAACAGCGCAGCTTTGCGATTTCGGTGGCAATTGTTTGAATATCTACACCAAAAATACTTTGACGAATGACGCCTAGTTTGCGAATGTAGTCATAATTTTCTTTTTCATATTTGCGTTTTAAATCATTTTGCATTTCGTATGACGGAATACTCTTGATTTGACGCTCAAACCATAGCGAACCACTTTCGTCGGCTTGCTGAAGGATGTAGACAACTTTTTGGAGAATACCAATCGGAAATGCACCGGAACCGCAGGCCGGATCGAGAATAGTCAAAGAATCGATTGCGTCGACGACTTTGTGTTTCTCTTCGTCATCGAGCGGATGAGCCTCGTCATCATCTTTGCCATAACTGATTAGTGCCTTTAATTTTGACTCATTGATTCCGGTCTTATCCTTTAGAAATACAAGTAATGAACTATCAACCATGTAGTCAACGATTTCGCGCGGGGTATAGAAGCTACCGGTCTTTTTACGCGCCGTTTCGCCCGTATGCGGGTCAATTTCTGCTAATAAGTTCTCAAAAATACGACCCAACATTTCCGGATCAATGGACAAATCTACGTTGAAGCTAGTGTTCTCATCGACCGTAAAATTATATTGGTTAAATACTTCAAATAACTCCGTAAACCACGAATTAGGGATAGAGATATTGCTGCTGTCTTTATTGTAGTAATCTGTATCTTGAGGACTGAAGAGGCCACCATTAAGATAAGCTACACTATCAAATAATTCTGTACGATATTGCTGAGCTCGCTCGTTTACCGGACGGTTCAATAGTTCGAAGAACATCGGTTCCAAGATTTGTTGATAATAGTCAGAGTTGTTTGAAACGGCGTCGAGTGACATAAGTTCATTCGCCATTAATGATTTTCCGTTCTCGGAATGTTTTTCTTTCAGGAACCAGCAAAATACGATACGGCCAATGAGGCGCACTGCGAACTCTTGACGTTCTTGATTTGGAACGACACCGTTATTCTTGATGTTTAGTAATCCTTGATAGAATTGTCCGTTCCTGTTTCCGCCGACTAGCTTTGTAAATAGCTCAGCGATAGAGCTATAGAACTGGCGGTTAACTACTTCGACAGAGAATCTATCAAGCAAATCTACAAAATCAGTAACTTTGCCTTTTTCGATTAGGAATTTGTATGGCGTTTTGGTTTTTGCGGTAGGCCCAACAAGATAAGAATAGCGGCGCGGGTTACTTTCTTCTTTAACTACATTTCCTTTATCGTCGAGGCGTAGAGAAGACGTCAATAGCGATAGGCGCCAGTCGCCGTCATTGTAGCGAAAGGCGACTAAGGCGTTTCTGATGAAATGGCGACGCATAAGTTTAAAGGCGCTTTGCGTAATAGCTACGCGTCTATTTTGTGCGCTTTCGTCAACTTCTAATTCGAGGACACTTAAATTGAGAGACTTACTTTTACCTATTTGTGTCGCAGATTTAATATCGTCATTAACATTAAAATCGCGAATATCTATCTCTAAATCCGATAAGAAATCTTTATTGAAATCCAAGAATGAATCTCTGCTATACGCCGCATTTAGGAACGCCATCTTTTGTCTCCATAGAGGCAGAACAAGGCTAAAAAATTAGGACGCAGCTACGTCCTTGAATAAAACTAGAATCTAATCTTAAATTAGGACGCCTCAGCTGAGTCCTAATCATTTTACAACAGAGACATACATCTTTATTGTCTGAGACGTCCAAATTCATGTACGTCTCAACGCAAAAATGACATCTCTGCGCTTATTCTGTTGTAATTATTAAATTGATTAGGACTCTTTTATTATAACACAAAAACACCTTAAAATCGATTCTGAGCAGCGAACAACTAGAGTACTTTTCCACAGGGAAAATTCAAATTAAAGCTCTCACTACTAAGTAGCTTCTTCGTTTGAATCAGTAATGAATATTTGCTTAAATTGGCATTCACCTGGTTCTAGCACGAGCTCGCCAGCCTTATATTTTCTTTCGGCCAAATTGTAGGCTTCTTCGACATTGCCTGCTTCGATCTCAAAGTCTTTGGTGCAGGTTTCTTCTATCGTGATCGTATATTTCATGATCGGATCTTATGATCGTTCATCAATTTTTGCAAGGTATTTTTTGTCAAGACTATTTTTTGTTATTATGGTTATGTTTTTCCACAATTACACCCCTGTTTGCCATAATCTTTTTGACAAGACTATTGACTTATTATATAATATCGTGATATAATAAAGGTACTGACATACCAAGCGTATGATTAGCTATAGAGACGCCCCCTGGGCGTTTTCTAATTTCCTGAATTTTTACCTTCTTCTAACCACTTATATAACTGTTTTCTTTCATATTGTTCCGTGACGGCATAAGCAGTTATTAACATCTGGCCTTGATAAAAACCTTTTGTTATACGGCGTAGTATTACAAGAAAATCATGACTCTCTAACCATAGATAAGTATTGTCTGTTAGGCCATATTTTTCGCTTGACTGTGTTTTCTTTATTACAACAATAGATGGATCGTCTGAATGTTCGATTATTGCTCGGACCCACGGTAGTTTCGTTGCTCGGTCGTAGTCGATAATTCTTTGTCCACCATTTTTTCTAGTAATCAAATGAGTGAAACCATGTGGATACTCTCCAGGGGTATTACGATCAATTGCTTTTTGGTATACCACTCTTTCACCAGAGAAATACAATTGCGTTTCGATAAAGTCGCGCCTGAATACTTCGAATAATTTGTCGTAATCATCCTCTAGGTTTCCGGACAGCAACGAGAGTTCATTAGGAAGCCAGTCCATTTTTGAAAGTCACTTTCGGCTGCCATATTAGTATATTAATCTTTTCGCTTGCGCTAGGAGAATCGCATGTTGGGCAAACCCCAGATTTTTCTTCTAAGATGCGGACTAGCTCCTTTTTCGCTTCTGATTTTTGTTCGCTCTGATTGCTATTAGCGTATGCAAATAAGCCGTTCAAGAAATCCGCCACCTGCAATAATGCCACTTCGTCTGATCGTAATGGCTGCGCATCGAAATCATCGCCAGCTAATCGTCCAGTTTTCTTTAGATAGTCCACAGTACCGTTTGCTTTATGGCTAGACCAAGTATCCTTATAGTCGAAAAATAGTCTATATTTTGCTAAACGATGGCACGCAATATTCCTGATTACAAGGTACTGCATCCTATAGTAAAAATCGTCTTCGGTCAAACCAAAGCGTTCATAATCTATTAATTGTTTATCTATTATTATTCCTCGATAATTCACGCCCGGCTCATTTAAAAATGTTTTCAGTATCTCTTTGTAGTAATCTAGCTTTGCAGGGCTAACTTTTGTCCACTTTAGTTCTTGGCTCGTAGGAATGCCATGCTTAATTTTGATCATTTTTATTTTGTTATTAAAAGAAGCGCATATTTCTTTAGTACCCCAGATTCCACCCAAGACCATAGGCCCTATGTTTGTTTTAAGGTGCCTTGTTTCGTCTAAATAGGCTCTAATCTCTGGTTTTTCCATTCTTTTATTATAGCATGGAACGTAATCTTCTGGCCCGTATCAACTAGCTTTTCACGCACATATTTCACAATATTAATCCGAGGCCGGTCAAGAAAAAATCACACCCCTGTTTCTTGCACAATAACTTTCAAAACCCGATTGTGTCCAAGTGGACGCTATCTATTGACTAAATGATAGAGTGTTTTGTTAGAATCGTTGCCGTAATGGTTAATATCTTCCGGCTCGGCCCAGAGCGAAAGTTTGTGGACGCGCCACTTGCCAATGAAGAACATTTGAACCATTGCGTCATTCACGTCGCGGTTATTTAGCGCGCGTGGAATGTATGCGAGGGAAAAGTAGTACCAGTTGTCGTCTTCGGCGTCCAACCTCGCAAAAACGCGCTTACCGCGCCCAAAAAGGCGCACATCGAAGCGCTGTGCTAGTGTTTCTAGGGAATAAGTCTTTAACTCGTGGATTGCGTCACGAACGGGTGATTCCATTAGCTCCATACGCTCAAACTTATCGTAATCGCGCGAATTAAATCTGCCGTTATGTTCGAGCATAAAGCTTTCAAGTTGCCGAGCGGTGACCGGTATCGGTTCGCCGGGTTTTGCTTTCTTGAATGGGTGGCGTTTTGCCATGGTAACCTCGTTTCTTTTTTGAGGTTGCGCCTTTGTGGGCGGTATAACGTTAATTCGCAAAAAATACTGCTACTAGTTTTTTATTAGCGTAGCCGACAGCTAGCCACGGTATATTTGGTGATTGGTCTGCGTGTTTTTGGCCTAGTGCAATCGTTGTCTTCTTAACTATATCGATATTGCGCCCGTTAACATATGTGAACCCACCGATTTCTTTATTATCGTTATCGCGATGTATTAAGGAAAAATCAGACACGCTCTTCTTGGTTGTCCTTTGCACTTTAGTGATATTGTCGGCAATTGTTTTAGCGGTGGTTGGTGGAAAATTTCTAAGGTAGAATGATATCTCTGTTTTGCTAAAATTTGAGTTAATTTTTTCAATATTTTCTATGAGCTTAATATAATCGTCTGGGAATGGGCGTTCTGGGAATTTATATTTTTTCTTTGGTAAGCACCCACCGACTAGCTGTTTGTAGTAGAAATCTCTTCTAAAATTCCACTCGAAATCATTATGCAATACGATAAAATCGTTTTTTCTCTCGCCCGAATAGTCGGACTCCAAATAATAGCCTAGATAATTTATTTCATTATCGGTCATTATTCTCTCATATTCGCCTATTCGTTTTTTGAGATAAAACATAAAATCATATGGGTCGCGTAGATAGTTGGTTGTTAGCTCTAGATCAAAAATACTCATTTGGATTGGCGTTATGCCATTTTTTATTTCCAATAACTCTCTTTCCTGAAATTTATTACCTGGGAAATAGTCGCCAGAAATACAAAGAATGAATGCATTCTTAATTGTTTTTGGAATGCTGATTATTTTTCCCGTTTTATTCTTTAAGGTGTATTTATTATTACTCATTATGACATTAAGTGCTTTGAGCCCTTGTTCGTATGGGGACTGAATCGCCTTGTGAAAATCGTCTTTTATTTTATCTATATCGCCTACCCTTGAAGCACTAGTTAGTCGCTTATTTTTGCATTGAATTATTACGGCGGAATCATCGCATATAGCGAGAACATCAATATCAGTTATTCTTTGGCCTTTTTTTATCTCAATGTTTACGTTTTTATAAATATTAGTCTCGCCAAAAACTGGAAGTATATATTCAAACGCAGTATCTTCTAATGCGTCTCCGATGCCTTTTACTGATTTATTTGGGTATTTTTGGGTGTAAAAATATGGGAATTCGTATATGGCGTTAGCTAATAATACACAGGAGTAAACATAATACTGGTCCTCGCGTAGATGAATTAAGGGCTTTTCCATAATTATATTATGCGATTCGATGCCGTTGTAATTGTCGTATTGTGGTTGCCCGTCGTAACTAAAAAGGCGGAAGAATGTTTCTATATCGTAAAGGGTAACATCTGTTTTTGTTGCTTTGGCTTGTAGAAATAGCTCTTTTGGAGTGACGGAAAATAGGTTAATTGCAGTTTGGGCATCTTTAATATTTAGCCCATCGACTTGTTCAGACTTGTAATTGCTCGCCATGTTGTATAGAAGATTAATTCTATTTAGGATAAGCCGAAATACTTTTTCTATGGCGTTTATGTCAAATCCGCTTTTCTTTTTAACGTAGTCTAAGTCATAGCGATATATCTTTGGGACATTTTCTATAAATTGCAAATCGTAAGCACCTGATTCGGCATAGAAGATTGATTCAATGGTCATTTCGCTCGAGAATCCAAATGGCGAATTTGGATCGATCTGAGGAATATAGGTTCGATGCAATTCTTCTAGAAGATCTCTAATTTTATTTGCTCGCTTTTTGATGGAACTGGTGGGGATTGTTTTTAACAATTTTTCCATATTCCAATTATTGGCTAATAGGCCTAGTAAATATGCGGCTTCATTATGTGATACGGTCCTTTGATCATATTCGTTTGTCACTTTTTCTAATGACGTGAAAGAATCTTCTTTCAAAATATTTGAGAGAATATGAAGAAAGCCATCTGCTTCGACTTGTTCTCGTAAATCACGAATTATGTACTTTCTTTTTCTACTACTCATAGAACTATTATATCATTGACATTCCATTATGATTATTTTATAAAATGCTTATGTTATCTAGGCTTAGTGTTACATTTGCTCCAGTAATCCCCAAAAGTTCGAATCTCTTTGCCTGTATATGTATACCTCAGAACTCGCACGGCATCAGAATAGGGTAATCCTTTTTAGGTATAACCTTGATCTTGGCAGTGTATTCGGGGTGGTCAATACACCAGTCCACAACCATGCAAAGGCGAGGAACAACGTCTGGTCGCCCCTCACCAACAGGGGAACGTGTGGGAAACTCAGGTTCGAAGATGAAATTAAATGGTGATTTGTATCTGTAAATCACCCTTTTTTGTGCATCAATTTCGGTTTTAATACGGCGCACTTCACGCATCCGATTGTTAAGCATTCAGTTGGTACGGTTCCGAGTAGTCTAAGGATGCCGCACTACTTTGCCTAAGACTAAGATTCAACAAAAAGCACGGGTTTATATCCGTGCTTTTTTATCTATAAAACTGAACGAAAATCTGCGTATTTGTCGGCGAACGCGTCTTCGATTTTTTTGCCAGTCTTTTCCAAATATTTTTTGACCAAATAATATCCCAAAGAATATCCTGTCCAACGTGGGAGTTTATCGTCACCATTGAAGAATATGACATCATAGTTATAATAATTTGAATTCAGTTGCTCGCGAAGTCGCCCAAGGATTTTTTCGTTTTCTTCATCGGTACGCTCGAGAATGGTTTTGATGAATACGGTTTTTTCTTCACGGTCTTTAACGAATTCAGCTTCAAAATAGGTTGCAATACCTTCGCCGATTATCCCGTCAAAGAGCGAATTAGTCCACTCATCGTTTTTGCCCCAGCGAGCAGCGTGGCAAAGTTCGTGGGCGATCATTTCAGAAATTAGGTTCTCGGTAGCCTTTTCTTCATTGATGGCAAATTCGATAAAATCACTCGTTCGGGTGCGCCCTCCGACTCCGTCTTCTGGAATTAAGATGTCATATAGGCGGTTAGTGACGAGTAAATCGATATCCCAATCAACTTTAAGTTTCGGAAAAGTATAGTCCTCTGCGGTTTTGGCGGCCCGTGTAATCATCTCTGACTTGTCGGAAAGATTGCCGTTGGCCATAGTAAGCAGTATATTTATCTTATACATGGTTTTATTATACCATAACAGGGGTAGAAATGCTATATGTGCGCTATTTTCGGTTTTTGTGCGCACAAAATCCTCCGGTCGTGATTAGAATCTAGCCGGAGATTGGTTTGTTTTAATAATAGAATTCGACTTCGCCATTTTTGCCCACCGACTTCCATTGATTTTGCTCAATTTTTTCCGACGAAACGACAATGCTTTTTAGAACGGTAAATAGGCTCGCGACTGCGGCAGAGCTTTTTTTGACATCATCGTCCATGTAAAGTCCTTTACGTGGCCCACTATCGGGCTTATAAGTGACGCTAATGCCCGCAACTAACATCTAGCGCGTATAAAAAATGCGGTTGATATAAATCACCGCAACATTTCGGTTTCAAGAGTGCACCTAAACTTGAAACTAATCTTATTATATCACGGATTACGCTTTTGGTTAAGAATTAACTTGTAATTTTTGAATAATAAGGTTAAATACAAACACCTATGAAAAAGGATGAGAAATTGACCAACGCCGTTAAACTCGTAAATGAAGTTATTGTGGCGGAGTATAAAAGATTAGAATCTCTGGTGAATACCGAGGAAAATGATCCGATATTAGTCGAAGGCGAAACTTCGGCCGGCTATTATTGCCAGATGATGGTGGATCCTAAAGATGTCGCGCGTATTCTGCTTGATTATAACTACCCAGTTTGGCGAGTTCTTGAAGAAGATGCGCTGGATGGTATGTGGGAAGATTTAGGAAGAAAGTTTGGTCTAGGAAGCGTTTGTTCTGTGGATATTTAAATCGCGCCGAAGTATTTCTCAAAAAACCCGAGTAAGCGTTCTATTATACCTTTCTTCTTGCTTGCACGACCAGTATCAAAGCGTGACATTGGTGGCATAATCCTATCAACGTCCGTACCAGTTGTTTTAAGAACGCCATCGCGGAATGAATTGATGATTAGCCTTCTAGTTTCTGCAGGGTTAAGACCGTTGTCTTCAATAATCTTTGTAAGCTCATTCTCGCGCTCAGCATTAATAAAGCGTTGCCATGCGTCATGAATCTCGCCATTCTCACGCAGTGAATAGAGGTTAATTAAGTCGTGATATCGTCTGGTATAATGCTTCCTAGAAAGAATTATTGTATGCCAAAAGCACTAAACAGCATTATCTAGATGGACACGTCAAGCAAATAATAGTGGCTCATTTAAAGAAAAGGATAATCGTACTCCAGAGGAGAACGAGCTATTCCGTTTGCACAAACAGAATAAACAGCTCTTAATGGAAAACGTATTTTTAAAAAGAGTCGGCGTAATTATGGTACACGTAAAATACAAGTGGAGCCGCAAGCTCTTTATTTATTTGTCATTAGCATAGGGCTTTCTGTGCCATTGTCAACTTCTGCACCAGAATGAGCGTCTTTTAGCATGAACTTTTATGCCGATAGAGAATATGGCAACAATAGCCAGTATAAAAGTATAAATAGTTACATCGCTAACTGCTTGTGAATTGTCTACGTTACTATTTGTGCCTGTGTCTGGAACATTATGAGTTTCATCTCCGGCGTCGTCCTCTGAAGCGCCAACAATATTTAGTGTCGCATCTACAGAATTATCTCCATACTCAAATGTTACTTTATACGTCCCCTTATTTAAAGTATTCAAATAAGCACTCTTTAATGTTAATATGGTGCTTCCACTCGTTAATTCATAGTTGCTTACAGCTAGTACATTATTATTAACTTTTATTGCGGTTAAAGCGCTTAATCCTCCATTGCAAGTGATTTTTATTTCATTATTATCCCCTAGTGTAAATGTTTGATTGTCTCCTTCAGTAATAGAGAGCTCCTTAATGTCTGCAATTGTATTAATCTCGCTGTTATTTTCATCAATAGTATAGTTGCTAGCATTTTCACCACTTAATGTATAGCGTAAATTTACTTTCTTATTACTACCAACAGTGGCATCTTCGAAAGAACCATCCACACTGACGTTTACATTATCGCCATCTAAGACATTTTCTATTTTTATATTATCAGTATTAAGAGCAACGTCAGTGGTTCCGTCATATATTTTGTCACTGGCTTTTATACCGCTAATGACGAGCCCCCTTGACTTAATCAACACGTCTAATGTACCTGTGGCTTCATTATAATTTGAATCTTCAGCAGTTATTCTATAATAAACACTACTTATTCCAGCATCAACAAATTCAGGACTTTCATCCAAATTTATTTCGTCTTCAGTTAGACCATATTTAATTGTCGCATCCAATGAATCTGCAGCGCTTACCGATGGCTTGTGTGCTCCCCCATCATATTCAACGTCAACATTATTTTTAAGGACATTCAAATCTTTTTTATAAATTGATGCCTTAGTATTCATCTGGCTGGTTGATTCATCTACATAATAATTAGAAGCATCTTCTCCTGTCAATTCATAGATGAGTGCAACTGTTTTATCATCTCCAACATTGGCGCTATCATATACTCCAGTCGCGTTAACACTTACATCATCATCTCCTATTAAATTGTCTATAACTATATTCTCTTTGTCGATAGTCGCAACACTGGTCGCATCATATACCTTGTTCAATGCTTTTAAGCCGCTAATCGTAAGTGGTCTTTTGGTAATAACACCCTTGGTTGAGGCGCTGTTATTTAATCTATAATTACTTCTTCTAGGATATTGTTCATTGTTATCGCCAAGAGTTAAACCGCTAAGGGTAACTTCTTTATCTTCGCCAACATTTTTATCGCTAAATTCTGCGACCGCTGTTTTTAGGTATAAATAATTACCATCTTCTCCTTTTAGATTATCAAAAGTTGCAGTTTCCAAAACTGGACTCGCCGAAGTAGTGCCGTCGTACGTTTTTGAAGTAATTGTGACTGAATTGCCATCAACAGCAAGAGGTGCTGGCGTTACTCTTATGATAAAACTGCCTTTGACCTCAACATAACCTTGATTTTGATCAACAACATTGAAATACACCCTTTTTGTACCGGCTTCAGTCTGAGAACGCGGAATTTTATTCCAACCTGGATGAGTCGGTGATTCTACATCATTGTACAAAATCGTAATCTTGTTTGGGTCTGGATTTTCTGCAGTCGACTCGGCTGTTATTGCTACTTCGTGTGGAGTACTGTCATATTCAAAAGTTAAATCATCTTCGTCTGGTATATTAACAATCGGTAGTGACCCACCAGCAGAAATAGACCCATAAGCTGTAGTTTGTTGTTCTCCTGGTTCCAAAAAGTAATTGTTTTTATCTAAACCATTTAAGG
>JAZRRY010000004.1:0-12278 GCA_045651145.1 Candidatus Nanosyncoccus sp. | reverse complement strand
TAAACTCGTCGACGTTGAAACTATCGCTAAACTAATTTCAGATATTTATGACGACTTAAATAAAGAGTATGATATCGACGCCGTAAACTTGATTGCAAAGGCAGGGGAAGGTATTATATGCTCTTCGGACACGCGCAAGGGCGCTCGCCCGAGCTTACGGTCCTCAGAACATATAATACCTTCCGCTAACCGATACAAACTACCACATCCGAAGGTAGAAGGGTTGGATTTTTCGTTTTCAGGATTAAAAACCGCAGTTCTAAGAGCTGTGCAAAAAGAGGTGGGGGTACCAATTTCGTATCCTTCGCACAAATTGAAGGAACTATTAAGCGAGCAGCAAGTTTGTGATTTTGCGGCATCTTTTCAGAAGACTGCGGTAGAGATTTTGTGTAAGAAACTAGAGATGGCTTTGGCTAGGTACCCTGAAACGCAATCTATTGTGGTGGCAGGAGGAGTGAGCGCGAATGAAGAACTTAAAAATACATTAATGTTTCGCTTAGGGTCGCGTCGCTCGCGCCCATCGCCATGGGGCTCGCGCGCTAAACCTCACGCTGCCGCGCTCCAGAATCCCCCAAACCAAAACATTAATGTATTTTTTCCTCTTGCATCATTATCCGGTGACAATGGGGCGATGGTGGCAGCAGCGGCATATTACGAGATTCAGTCAGGGGTAAGCCCGACTGATCCGTATTCTTTGAATATTTATCCGAGAATATCAATTGAGAATTAATGTATTATTTCTAAAATCTAAGTATAACTAAATCAAATCTGAAGCTTGGGGTGTTTCTTTAGGATTTTGGGGGTGAGGCGACGCATGATAAAGCGTGCAACAATAAAAGTACAGTAGGCAGTGGCGATAAGTGTAGCTACGATTAGTATTTTGTCTGGAGTAAGGAGGGTAAAATCGAGGAAATTACGAACAAATGGAATAGCGATAGCGAGAGAAATAATGCCAAGAATTAATCCTAGAAGAATAGTACGAAGAGGATTTAACGGTTTAGCGATACTATAAATTAAGAGAAAATCTATAGAAAAAGTAATAATAGCGGAAGATGTGATAAGTTCGGGACGAGTAAAGCCGATATTTTTGGCGAGAATGGATAGAATTAGCATAGTGATTGCAACTGTAATTCCGGTTGGGACGGAATAGCCAAGGATGTTTTTGATGAATCTATTCTTAATCCGCTCTGTGTTTTTCTCTAGAGCGAGAACTACGCCCGGGAAACCAATGCAGGCGAAATTTAAAAGTGACATTTCTAGAGGAGCGTATGGGTATTCTATGGGTATTAAGATAAATAGAATAGCAAGTATAGCGGCGTAAGTATTCTTGGAGAGGAAGAGAGTGGCGGATCGTTCAAGATTATTGATGGATTGGCGGCCTTCGGCAATGACGCTAGGAACTGCAGCAAAGTCACTATTTAGTAGTACGAGTTTAGCGGATTTTCTGGCGGCATCGGAACCCTCTCCGATAGCAATGGAGCAGTCTGCCTCCTTCATAGCCAAAATATCGTTAACTCCGTCACCAGTCATGGCGACGGTTCTTCCCTGTTTTTTAAGGGCGAGGATTAGCGATTTTTTCTGGGTAGGTTTAACGCGAGTAAAGATATTGTATTTCTTAACGAGCTTATCATAGTTAATTTCGCCCTGAATAGCTGAAAGATCTACACCGGAAATATCTTTTACCCCAGTAAGTGAAGCGATATTTTGAACGGTACGGAGGTTGTCGCCAGAGATAATCTTGACATCAACATTGTTGTCGTAGAAGTAGTCAATAATCTTCTTTGCATCTTTCCGAAGCTCGTCTTCGAGCAAAACGTAGCCTAGTAAAACTGCGCCAGACGCCAAAATGGCTTCTTTCGGGGCGCGTCCGTCCGGCCCATCGCCATGGGCGGCCGGCGCTAATCCTCGCGCTGCCGCGCTCTGTACCCCCTTCAATAAGTCATTTTTAGCGTCTCGCAGTTTCACGACTGCGATTACTCGGTATTCTCCGGGGAAGTCGGGTTTGTTGGTGGTGAGATATTCGGGAGCACCCATGAGATAAGTGGATTTCTCGGTGACTATGCCAGAATATTTGCGATCTGAAGAAAATGGGATTATTTCTTTAATTTGCTCTCTCGGCTCAAATTTGGGGCCTCTCAGAAGCTTATTTTTTAAAGCCGTTGATGTAGCGTTGTCAGTTTCTTGATTACTTAAAATAAGCTTTAATGCGTCTTCTAGGGCCGTTTTAGTTTGACCACTAGCAGGAACTAAATCTCTAACCTTCATTTTACCAGTAGTAAGGGTACCGGTTTTATCTAGTGCAATACAGTCTACCCTTGCAAGTGTTTCGATAGAATAGAGGTCTTGGACTAGAACTTTTTGACTAGAGAGGCGAACAGTAGCGAGTGCGAGTACAGACGAAGTTAGAAGAACTAGGCCTTCAGGGATCATACTGATCAGCCCAGCAACCGTGGATGTGACAGCTACCTCTGTAGTGGTATTAGGGACGTTTATTCTAGCTAAAAGGAGAAGAATTCCAATAGGAATCAAAGCAAACGAAATATATTTGACGATATTGTTAATCAAATGGAATAGTTTGGAGTCAGCGGTTTTAATGGTATGTGCATTAGTCTCTAGTTTGTTTATAAAATTCTCGCCACCTACTGCCGTTGCGGTAGCCTTACATGTACCCGAAACCACAAAACTACCAGATATAAGTTGGTCGCCCGGGCGCTTTATGATATTATCCTGCTCTCCAGTAATAAAAGATTCATTAACTTCTACTATTCCCTGTTCTATCCTGCTATCTACGATGATTTGGTCGCCAAGGCCATAGATTAGAAGATCGCCATCTACAATTTCGGTTTGGGGAATTTGACGAGCTTTGCCGTTCCTAATTACCGTTGGCTTCTGCTCACTGCGTAAGCGCATTTTATCAATGGTGAGTTTGGCACGAATACTATTAATGATACTAATCAAGGTATTCGCGATGGCGACGAGAACGAAGAGAAGGTTTTTATAGGCGCCGACAGAAATAATCATGAGGGCGAGAATAAGGTTAACGAAATTAAAGATAGTCAAAGTGTTTTGCAGAATAATTTTACCAATCGTGTTGGTATTTTTGCTTGGAGTGATATTTACTCTTCCCTGCCGAATTTTGGCCTGAACTTGCTTATCTGTAAGACCTTCTAAATTCATAAGGATATTGTAACATAAAATAGGTTGAATGGAGGGTAGCTATACTCAGATTTCTATAAGATCGTATTTAGTGGAGCCAAGACCAAGAGACTCAGCATATGGGAGAATGGCTCGCCCTTCACGAGAATCGATGCGCTCCTTCAACTCTTCTGCGCCTGGATCTTTCGAGGCCCAGATAAGGTCGACAAAGACTTGGTCGTTGGCCACAGGATCGAGAGACGCCACAATACCGAGATCCTGCATGACGGGATCACCTTGGTTTTTATCACAATCGCAACTTACGGAGAGGGCGTTCATGACGGTGATATATGCGATCGGTTTATTGTTTTCTTTGAGATAATCAGAGACGGCAGTAGCAGCTTCGGCCATGGATTCAATAAAATCGATCTGTTCGTGCTTTGATGTCCAGCAGAGAGCCGGGCTTTTAGTTTTGCCACAAGAATGGATATAGGCTTTACCGTCTCTAGATGCAATGCCGATGGATTGATTCTTGAGGTTAGCACCAAAGCCACCCATGGCATGGCCTTTGCCGTGGGCTAGGTTGAGGATAGAGTCGTAGTTTGCAAAATTCTTACCGATTATATCATATTTGAGATGTTTACCCTTATAAACTGGTATTTTAAAATCACCTTCCGCATCCATGATGTCTACATCTGCAAATTTAGTAAAGCCATGCTCTTCAGCAACTTTTAGGTGTTCTTTGGCGGAATTTCGCTTACCTGGATAGGCAGTGTTACACTCTATAATTGTGCCATTTAACTTCTTTACTAGCGGCCCGATTATATCAGCCTTGAGATACCCCTTGGCACCAGCTTCACCCGTACTGACTTTAATTCCTACCTTGCCACTAAGGTTAATACCTAGAGCTTCGTAGATTTTGATTAAGCTTTCTGGGGTGATTTCTTTAGTAAAGTAGACTTTACTCGTCATGAGTTTCCTTTCTTAATGCTTTTTTTAGTTTAGAGAGCATCGAGTGAAGCCGATAAAAGAGTTGATTAACCGGCAGTTCATATGCCCCCAGAAGTTCAACCACTTTGCCATATTTGGCACCAAAGCCTTTCTTGAATTTGTAGATTCCGTAGCCTGGTTTGGACGGATCGGGAAGACCTTGGATACCGTAGAAGTTGTATTTTTTAAACTTGTTCTTTAAGGCGTACTTTATCATGTACCACTGGATAGCGTATTGGGCGTTATATTCCTTCATGTAAGATTCGTCGCTACCAGAGAAGAGATAGATAACTTCATCGCCGTAGGTCATAAACATGGCGGCAGCGATAGGAATGGTATTAGAACTTAAAATGATACCCTCTCGAGACGGGTCGCTTCGGCCCATCGTTACGGGCGAAGCGTCCTCATGCTCGGCCGTAGCCTTCGCAAGCCCTCGAGTAGTATCATTTTTAAGTTCCGCACCGTCCCCTGTCGCTTCATTGTCGCCGAGTTTTATTTCTGCGACGATGAATTTATCCTCGCCTTTTTTGGCGAAGAGGTCATACATAGTTTCGTAGTAAGAGAGAGTTTTATCTGTAAAATGGCGGCGTTTCGAAGTTGATTTAGTAATCTGTTTAAATATATCTAGCTCTTCCCTACCTAGCTCGCGTACTTTGACTCCTTTTCTTGCTGTGCGATTGATTAGGTTGCGGGTGTTTTGCTTGAAGCTTTTAAATAATTCGTCTTCTTTAAGTCCTTTAAGATCTAAGACGAATTGAATGGGTGGATTTTCAGGAGTAACAGATAAGAACCCGAGCTTTTTTAGATTATTTATGGCTTCTTGGTGATTAAAACCATCTTTCACTACCATGCCATCTTTGTCGCGTTCGATTACTTCGTAATATGGTTCGATATGAAGTAGGTAACCATTATGAGATTTGGCGTAGCTTTTTAGATTTTTGAAAAAGAAGTTAACCAAGTGCGTGTTTTCATAATCCATTAGTGGTCCGCCAGGTATGGAATAGATGGATTTACCTAGAAAGGTAGGTTTTGCAACGGCCATGGCGCCAGCAATAATTATACCTTTTTCTTCAACACCAAAATAGTACGCGGTCCATCCGTTTTTCTGGCGTAAGGTGGCAATTTCGGTGGTTTGGAGGAATGATTTATAGGGAGATTTGGTGGCGAATTTTGTAAACTCTTCTGGCTTCAAAGTGACAAATTTCATAATGAAATTATAACATACTCGCGGCGGGCCTGTCGGACTTTCCTTCTTGTAAGTATTTAATAATTTCAAACCCCTAGAGGACCCCCCTAATGGTATTACTTCCTGATAAGTCTATTTATTTTTCTTAATAAACAATACAACTTATATTTTGCTGGGCTCAAAACAATGTCATAGGTGCCAGCATATTGAACTTCTTGCCCGGCGAAGGTTTTTTTGAAGTTGGTAAAGCCGGCCCAAGGATGATTTTTGGGTGCACCGTCTGGAGCTATACCCCAGAAATCAAAGGTCTTGAGACCCTTTTCTTTTGCATCTAAGATTAGTTGAATAGTTAGAATTCCTGTAGCATGGAGCTTGCGACCCGTATCGTTTTGTGCTCCTTGAAGATTATACCTAGTAGTCTTATCGTCAAATACTAGCCCCGCTGCAACGACGTCTTCCTTCCCTGTTTCTTGATCTTTATACTTTATATAGTATAGGGTTGAGAATGGTTGTGCAAGTTCTGTTTTTAGATATTTTTCGGAGAAGGTGTTGATTCCCTTTTCTTTCGCAAAAGCATTTTGAAGCTTAGTAAGGTATTTAATATCTTCGGGATTATGAGAGGTTTCAACAGAGATACCATTCTTGGTCATATTGCGATAATACCTGAGAAGGCGAGAAGGCAATTTATGTTTTAATTCGTCATCAGTTCCCTTTAAATCTAGGACCCATGTTTCCTTTGGATTTAGATCATGAGATTTAATAGTCTTCTCTGGAAAATACTGAATTACTTCTGGATTCTGGGGTTCAATACGGATAAAGGTGGCATCTTTTCTGTTAGCTAGGTTTTTCAGTGATTTAAGTGCATTTTCGAATCCCTTGCGATCTTTAGTGACTGGGCCATACGGTACATATAAATATTTTGCCATTTTGGCTTCTTTTATAATCGCTAGATATTGGTATCCACTTCCTTCTTCTCTAAAGCTTACTTCTCCGAGTGAGTCTTGTAGCGTCTGCCAGGCTTTACTTTGTGTTATAGGTGTATTCATAGAGTAATTATACCACATGACCACGTGCATTTTTTTGACTGCTTATGGTTTTTATGATTTTTCTTTTTTGCAACCAAAATCTTCGACTTTAGTATTCCCTCAGCCGTTAAAACCTTTACTTTAGCAATTTATAAGAAAGCTACTATGAGTGCTTGGTTGCTAAAGTTACCTCCAACTCTAGCTGGTCGCTGAGTTGTTATTTTTGATTTTAGCGCTCGTGGTTTGTTTTGTCAAGACGGGATGCCAAAGTTTATGGTTGCTAAACATAAGGGAATTGATAATACACTGCTTATGGTCTTGGTGGAAAATTTCTGCGGAAATGGTGTGCAAAAAGCCAGGTATGGTAAAATAAAAATATGGCGTTTATACGGAAATTCAAAACTGCTTCTGGTGCGACAGGGATTCAGGTGTGCTATAAAGAACAGGGGAAAGTAGTAAAGACAGTGCACGTAGGTTCGGCTTCGTCAGAGGTTGCTCTTAATAAGCTCCTGCGCAAGGCGCAGGGAATTATTGATAGCGAAAAAGGTAGGCCACTATTTAATCTGGATAAGTTTGACAAACTCTCTTAAGAATGCTATAATTTTTCTGTTGGCTAAAGGCGAGTCTCTATTAAGGGTGAGAAAAGAAATGCCAAGTCCGTTAATAGTAAGCGTAATGTGGGACAAGTATGTAGATAAGGAATTCAAATCCAGTATTTGGGAGGTTATTACTGAAGCAAACTCCCTCTATCCATTTGTGATTGATCCGATGGGGCCTGGTTCATGGTCCTTAGAGGGTTCATCTTCTCCTGCCGATTATTATATTAATAAAGCAATAAAAAGAGAGGGTGGTATCCCTAGACTTATTGATGATGATCTTCTCAGAGAGCTCGAAGGGGCGTCATCCGAACTTTGTCCTCGTAGAGACATCTTACTGACTTTCACCGCAATATCGGCTTGCGATGATGACTCTAAGAGTCGTGTCGTTTACGGTCGTGGGGCGAGAACCGCTAGAGTCATCCGCCTGTCTCAGTATATACTTTTGCCAGGTGATGAACGCCAGGCAAAAGTGAAAGAAGTTCTACATGGGGCGATACTTGACTTCAACACAACGTAGACACATTAGGGTGGGGAAAGGTTCAGCTTCGGCTGGGCCTTTTTCCTTGACAAAAAATAATTGAGACCAGAGCTCTTTTGATGATTACAGAAATTGGGCGACGAGACACTGGTCATCGAGTCTGTGATCAAGGGTCCAGAGAAACTTTTTACCCGAAAGGTTAATAATAGCGGCCAAATAGTAGTCGACAGGATATAATTTAGGGTAATTCAGACAGAGACTGAGCATACCTTTAATGAGGCTTTTGTCTAAATAAATATTCTGAGAGTGATAGTTTTTTTTAGATTAATCAACTTCGATATGAAGCTTAGCATCTTTTTCGAGATTTAAGAGCTTACGAACAAAACGGAGAGTAGTGATTTGTCAAACTGAGCTAAGTTCGACCTAATAAATAATAATGGGTGGCTATTTCGTTAGCTGTCTGTTATTTTTTAGATAATTTCAAGTTGTTGTTTGAGACGGGAAATGAGGGCTTCTTTTTCTTTAACACCATCTCTAGTTTCTTTGACGAGGTGCGCGGGGGCCTTATCTACATAATTAGGGTTCATTAAGCGCGCATTTAAGCCATCTAACTCGCGACCTACGGCCAAAATTTTTTCCGTAAGGGCATCCCTGTAATTTTTAACTACTTTTTCTGGGACATCTAGATAGAGTTCGTGATTTGCTAGGGCGATCCTGAGGCCACGCGGGGAACCATCGAGGCTATTAATAGCTGAAACTTTAGATAAGGTCTTGATTAATAGTTGATTGTAGTTAACTAGGCTGTCTTCGCCATAGAGTAGGCCATATTTATTCGCGTTATTGGTGCCTGGAAGGCTCGCTAAGGTGGCTCTGACTTCAGAAACGATAGTTCTTATGTTTTCAAACTCTTCTGCCGAAATTGGGTCAAATTTGAGCTTAGACGGCCATTTTGCGGTAGCAATAAATCCATCCGTCCAGGAAAGATTCTGCCAAATCACCTCTGTTACGAATGGAGCAAACGGATGAAGAGCGATAAGCAGAGTTTGCAAAGTAATCTTAAGTAAATTAGTATTCCGATAGATCTTTTGGCTCTCGAGGAACCAGTCTGCATACTTGTCCCAAATGGTTTGATATAGCGTCTCGGTGGCCTCGGCAAAGCGATAGTTTTCTATATCAGTTTGGACTTTCTCTAGACAACTAGTGAGCTCGCGGCAGATCCAATCTTCACCCATATTTAGCGTAGTATAAGATTCTGAAAGAATGTTGTTTAGGGTCGCGTCCCTCGCGCCCGTCTTTACGGGGCTTGGGCGCTCATCCTCGGCAGCAGCCTCCGGAAGCCCCTCAACAACATTCTTTTCAGATTCTTCGTCTACGATTGATTGGATGAGACGGGAGATGTTCCAGAGCTTGTTGCAGAGATTACGGCTAGCGATAACTGAATTTTCGGAGAAAGCTTGATTCATGCCAGCGGAGCGACCTCTTAAAATACCAATACGAAATGCGTCCGAGCCGTATTTTGCGACGAGTTCCATTGGGTTAATTACATTGCCTTTAGACTTACTCATTTTCTTGCCGTGGCTATCTAATACAAGACCATGTAAATAAACTTCTTTAAATGGCACTTTATTAGTAACATACAGCCCCATCATGATCATACGTGCTACCCAAGCAAATAGAATATCAGCTCCGGTCTCCATCACACTAAGTGGATAGTACGGGTTGATATTTTCTTCGGTCCAGTCTGTACAGACAATTGGCCAGTGGGAACTAGAGAACCAAGTATCAAATGTATCTTCGTCGCGGACATATTTAACGCCTGCTTTTTCAATTTCTTTTAGATTGGTGCGGCGATCAAAAATCCAGTCTGGCTCATCAGTGGCCGTATCGTCTACCTTCTTAAACATAGGGATAGCAATACCCCAAGGAATTTGGCGAGAAATGTTCCAATCTTTCAGATTCTTGAGGTAATTGATGAGAACGGACTTCTTGTTTGAGGGGTAGAATTTAATCTCATTATGTTTAAGATGTTCTATGGCTGTTTTAGCAAGTTTTTCAACATCAACAAACCATTGTTCCTTTAACATAGGTTCTAGTATAGTGCCACATTTGTAACAATGAGCAACGGCATGTTCGATATTCTTTTCACCCTTTAATAGGCCTTGCTCTTTAAGATCTTTTAGAACTCTTTTGCGGCACTCATTAGTAGTGAGGCCATCGTAGGCAGAGGGAACATTCATCATTGTGCCATCTTCAGCGATCACCTGAATTCGTTCAAGATTATGTCTCTCTCCAACCTCAAAATCATCAAAATCATGAGCAGGGGTTATTTTAACGGCGCCAGAGCCAAATTCTGGATCAGCATGTTCGTCGGCAATAATAGGAATTTCACGATCAGTAAGAGGTAATTTTACTTTTTTACCGATTAAGTCCTTGTAGCGTTTGTCGTTAGGGTTTACTGCGACCGCAACATCACCAAAGAGAGTTTCGGGGCGAGTAGTGGAGACTATAAGAGAGCCTAAAATATTTTTAGGCTCTTCAACTAGTCTGTACTCAATATCCCAGAGAGTACCTTTCTCATCCTTATGTTCTACTTCGATATCAGCGAAGGCGGTTTGGTGTTTAGGGCAAAAATTGACTAATTTCTCACCACGATAGATTAAGCCATCATTCCACATCTTTTCAAAAGTGGTATACACGCGGTCGATAACGTTTTCATCCAGGGTAAAGGTCAAGTCATCCCAAGCACAAGAAGTACCGAGAGCACGAAGTTGGAGTTCCATATTGCCACGTTGTTGAGTGACGAAATCCCAGACCCTAGAATAGAGTTCATCGCGATCATACTCAAAACGGGTATGACCGTGTTTTTCAAGTTCACGTTCATAAACCACCCATGTTTCGAAACCAGCATGATCGGCTCCAGGAATATACCAAGTTGAGTCGCCACGTAAGCGGTGGTAACGAATAAGTGAATCTTCGATCGCAATTGTAAGGCCATGACCAATATGAAGATTACCATTAGCATTTGGTGGCGGCATAACAATAGAGTATGTCTGAGGTACCGAATTCGTACGGTCGTCTATACCGTCGCTGTTATCATCGACAGGTTTAGTTGTGAGTTTTGGATTAAAAATACCACTGGCTTCCCAAGCTGCATAAATATCAGCTTCGTATTCTCCTGGTTCATAGCTAGTTGAAAATTTCATACCTATAATTATATCATATCTGAGTGTATTCAAGCTCAGAGCGAATTTTGTCGAATTCTTCGGGGGTAAATTCTAATTCGCGGCCATGATACCAAGATTCATCTAGGGGCTCTAGGTGGATATGGGCGTGAGGAACATCGGTACCAATCACTTTCCAGATTATTCTACTACTGGTGACTTTTTCGAGATGAGATGAAAGCTTTTTGGCGGTGGCCATCAGAGCTTGATAATCATCATCTGGTAACTCGTAAATTTTATCTACTTCTACTTTGGGAACTACTAACGTGTGGCCTCTAGTTTCTGGGTGAATATCTAAGAAGGCGAAGGTTTTGTCGTCTTCGTAAATCTTGTAACATGGTATTTCACCGTTGATAATTTGAGTAAAGATACTGCTCATTTTTTCTTTCTTTTTACTTTAATAGCTATGAGATATAGTTCGCTAAAGATAATCGCAAAACAGATGGCGCCAAACACGTCAATTGGCCAGTGCATACCGCACCATACTCGTCCAGAACAAGTTAGGGCGATAAGAACTAGCATGATAATATCTAAGACCGTGCAGGCGATTTTAGACTTAATGTATTTGGGTAAAGTGATAATTACAACAAAGAAAATAGTGGTTACAACCATGGCGTGGGTAGAAGGGAAGGACGGCTCGCCGGAGCCATTTGGTCTAGTACTGAGGATGATTAGTTTGTCGAAAACAAAATATGTAATTACCATCAACACTAGTGGCAATGCCATCCAGCGAATGTTGCGGTCAATTTTCATAAATGAGCCACGGGTGATCCATTGATAGATACCAAGTATCCCGAATATTCCTAAAACAATAAAAGATAATATTAAGATGATATTTGTAAATAATTCCCACTGCATGTTTTTATTATAGCAGAATTAAAAAAAATATGAAATTTATGCTTTATATTTTAAAACGCAGTTTCGTGATATGATTAAGGTGTATATTGTTCTTTAAGAACTGATGTCTGAAAAGAAACCTGACAGATGGGGGTCATAATGTACGGAAATGAAGAGCTCCTGAAAGAATTTATCCAAAAAGGAGGATGCATGTTATGTGGCTCGCAGAGGTGTGATGCCTCGCTTTTGTGGGCAGAGGAATGCAAGGAATACAGGGCATTTGTAGATACCCACACGGCCGCAAAAACTAATAGGCAAAAAGGGAGTGATGAAGCATCAGTTTAACTGTATAGCCCGACACTGGTCGGGCTATTTACTATGAAAATAAAATAAGACCACTAAGGGTCTTCTTTTATTTTGGTACGCCCGACAGGATTTGAACCTACGACCTTTTGCTCCGCAAGCAAACGCTCTATCCAGCTGAGCTACGGGCGCACGATGAATTGTAATGGTGAGCTGGCAATCCTTTAGGGGTTGCTGACTCAAATGTGGATGTTTCGATTTTAGTCGCGACATCCACCTAGAAATTAAATGACCATCACCATTAGAGGTGACATTTTTATTATAACATAATTTTGCGATTTGTTGTAAAAAATACCTTTCTGGTTTATTTTTGGGGTGAAACCTGATAAAATTGGCAGTGGAAGCGTGGCCGAGTGGTTGAAGGCGCACGACCCGAATTCGTGTGGGCGGTTTGACCGTCTCGGAGGTTCGAATCCTCTCGCTTCCTGCAGGCTTGACATTGTT
>JAZRRY010000003.1:0-18520 GCA_045651145.1 Candidatus Nanosyncoccus sp. | reverse complement strand
TAAATCGCCCAGGTCATAAAAGGAGATTTCGGCGTCTTCCGGGAGATCTTCGATGAGCTCAATCTTGTACTTTTGATTGTTGTCTCGAGCCCAATCTAAGGCATCAATTTTAGAGACAATGCGTTTTTCCATAGGTAATTTACGAGCAACGATTGCGTGCATACGTTTTTCGATTTTAGGTAAATCTGCGTCGGAGATTTTTGTTTTACCAAAATCGATATCATAATAGAAACCATTGTCTATTGCGGGGCCGATACCGAAGGCTACATCTGGATAGAGCTCACGCACAGCAGCGGCAAGTATATGACTTAAGGTATGACGCATTTTTTCTAAATCTTTCATTTTATCTCCCTGTTTTACTGTACTATAACAATTATAGCACAAGAGAACAGATTGAGGCTTGACTATTTTTTCTTAAAATTGCTGCGTATCTTCAGGGTGTGACAAGTCTCCCTAAGAGTGTCGTTGAAGCTACTATGTAGTCTTACCTTATTGGTAAATGATTTTTCAAGATCAGACTTAATATCTTCCAATTGAGCACAAGCTAAGATCACTCCGGTAGGGTAAAAATTCTTTGCCAAGGTGCATCTGCTAATTGTGGCCCTAACCTCGTCTGACGACAGCTCCCCATCATCGATTTTGGCTGGCCACGAATCGATCGTCAGCGTAGCTGTGTGTCTTTTGAGTTGATGTACGAATCTGTGATATTTAATTGAATGTGTTAACGCCGTAGTGGTTAATATTAGAATGTCCTGATCAACATATGTATCTGGATGCTTTAAATTAAAACCAATAAACCGCTGATTCCTGAATTTTTGCCTAAAATAATTAAGGCTAGTTGCCGATAAAAGATGGTTAGCAAAAATGATGAGATCAACCTTACCGATATATGGTCTCAGCGCTTCTATGGCAGCTTGCCTGGCGGTCCTAGCACTTCTTAGGATTTGTTCGGCGTGTCGCCAGTCTATCACCCTAATGACTTCAATAATTGGTAATTCTTCTTCTAGTAAATCTGCAAAGACTTCGCCGCCATAGCCGCTATCAAAAACTACAACTTTTAACATTTTCTTTCCTTTCTCCTCCGTTCGCTTGATTGTAGCACATCAACAAAAAAGTTGAATTTTAAAATGATGAGTTATGGGAGATTTCTCCCAAAACTCATAAAAAAGTAAAAAATTACCCAAAGAAACGGACAATTTTAAAAAAAATAAGAACCCTGCTGGATCCTTCTTCGATTCAATTGGCGGGTGATGAGGGGCAGAAATTAAATAAAGACCCTTCGGGTCTTTCTTCAATTTCTGGTGGGGCTTAATTCGCCAGGCTTTAACAGCTTATAAAGATGATATGTGAAAAACAAAGATGTCTAATCATACATTTCTACGATACTAATTGGTGCCACTAAATTGTCGCGTACATTATTTATGGCTCCTAAAATCAGGTGCTCATCCCTGAGTGATTCTTTCATTGACAATATTTCTTCATAAGTAAACCATTTGACGTCCAGAATTTCGTCTGGATCGTAATGTATATCACTATTTATAATCTTTGCTGAAAAAATTACCGATACAAAAATAACGTCTTCAAGTTTTCGATTGCCAATTTGACAAACTCCAGATAGCTCTACGTCTAGACCACTCTCTTCTTTTATCTCTCTCTTGGCGGCTTCAAAAATGGTTTCATTAGGATCTAGATGCCCAGCTGGCAAATTCCACTTGCCTCGGCATTTTTCTTTAGCTTCTTGGACGAGAAGATACTTGTTGTCTTTTTCTAATACTCCACCTACTATTACTGCCGGCATCATTTCTCCTTACTTCACTTTAACTATATTATACCATAAAACACTCTGCATTATTGGGGCAAATTGTTGGGGATTTAACGGACAAAACTATAGAGGTAAATTGTGGTTTTTGACGCATTTTTGTCGCAAAAATGGCATAAAAATAGCCCTCTATACTAACGAGGGATTAACAGACACTTATAGATTACGAAATAGTTGAAAATTATTTTACAAACCGTTTGGTGGGGCTCAATTAGCCAGGTTTTACTCGCGTACGAAGAGGACATAGAGGAAAAATTCCGACGTCGTATATACGAAAGTAACTAGTTATCCCGCGTATGCATTATGACACAAAACATTTTGTTATATTTACAAACAAGAAAATGACACAATTTGCAAAATATAGTATAATATTGTTATGGAAAAGTCTTTTGGTGAAAACGAAAAATATATACGGTTCGCTGAAGAAACCTTACTGGGTTGTAGTGGTATAATTTTAAAGTGGTATGAAAAGGAAAGCCCAGACAAAACTCTATATTTGAATGAATACGTTGCAAAATGCGTAAACGAATTCATTCAAAAAAGAATAGACGAAGTCTTTCCTGCTCACTCTTTGTTTACTAAAGGTAGTAGAGATGTCGGCGACGTAGAATACGAATGGATATGCGATCCGCTAGACGGAGCATTTATTTATTCAAAAGGATTTACATCCTGCGTTATTTCTATGACATTGGTCCACAATGGCGAACCAATCATTGCAGTTATCTACCAACCATTTACCAAAGATTTTTATACTGCTGCCCAAAATAATGGAGTATACAAAAATGGCCAAAGAATTCACGCTAGTCATGACGAATTAAAAGAATTTGGTTGCATCGAAGAAGAATGGTGGCCGGACGCATATTACGATATAGACCACGTAGTTCATAATATCGCAAGAGACTATCGTATGTATCCTTTGCACTTTGGTTCGGTAGTATATTCTGCATGTCTGATTGCCGAAGGCAAACTCACGGCAACGCTATTTGGTGGTAGATTAGTTGGAAAAAATCACGAAGCTGCCGCTGTGATGCTACTGATGAAAGAGGCTGGCGGAAAATACACTGATCTCACTGGTAAAAACATTGGTTTTAAAGGTACAATGCATGGTTTTATCATTTCCACCGTTGAGTCACACTATCAAATCCTAGAAAGCGTAAAAAAATATCTTGAAACCCCAATTGCTTAAATCACTACAGATCCTACATAGCAAAATAGACCTTAATGTTGGTTTTAGTTACAATACAATTTGTGACAATCTTCCAAATAGTACGCTATTAAAACAAAATGCACTGTTTAATGCAATAAAAAATAATGGGCTACTCTTATCACACCAAACTAGTAAGATGAAACAAATAAAATCTTCAAAAAAGATAAACCCGGGTTGGGGTTGTCTCGGCGAAGTCTTGTATACAACACCTATATATATCAACGGCAGCAACATGGATCATGACAACTTTTTCAATTTGGTATTATCTCATCAAAAAAATAAAACTAAAGAATTAATTATAAAAGTTAATACAAAAAATGAGCCAAATCTTTACGGCATGAATTATCTACTTGCTGGCCAACTACTATTCGAAATTGCAGATGATTCCTATTTAAAAACTACACCAGAATTTCAAAAAGCCTTAAATTTATCGACAGAATTATCAAAAAAAATTAGCATGATCAAAAGTGTTGACGCAATTTCCATTTTAGCAAAAGAGCATCCCTTCTTTTCATACATGTATTACGAATCATTGTCGCAAATCGTTATGCTTTCCTCAAGAGATGAAAAGACTAAGCAATTACTTAGTCGTGGCGAATTTAATGCAAACTGTTACTATGGCGTTATTAAGGATTATTGCGATATATCGAGTGACAGATTTGACGCATCTTCGTTTTGTCCAAATCAAAATGAACTAAAGATGTTGCTAAAAAAACTTAGCATAAACTATCGCATCAAAACCAACCCAGAAAAAGTAATAAACGACATGCTTTGTAATTTTAATTCCATTATTGAAAAACTAAAAAATAACGGCGACATTAAAAAGCATCTTGCTGGGCAATTTCTAAGAGACACTTTAAAAGAAAGAGATCTAGTCTTCTTGCTTTGCAAACTCAATGTCCACCTAGATAAGTATCGAAAAGAAAATCATATTAATCTTATTATAAATTGCGCTACATTTAAACCAGAAATTGGAATACCTGCTCACACCAAAATCAGCTTTTTTGAAAAAACAAAAGATGATCTAAAAAAGCTAGACCTTACTTACGAAAGAGCAAAGCTCTAACATTTTTTCCGTTTACTGCCGAACTATCCCAAATTTTTTTAAAGCGAAGTATTTCGTCTAGGTATGTTTTTTTCACTTCAAGCCATTCATTGCTTTCCGCATGACGATTCTTGAACTTATTTTTGGCGTCTATTATTTTCTTTCTATCCCAAGAGGAAGAAAGCTCAATCATTTCCAAAATCATTCCTTCATCTTTTTCTTCACAGTTCATGATACGCTTTTTGATTTGCTGCTCACTTAGCCCCAAATTTACAGAAGAATTAGGAATACTTTTCGACTGCTTAAAATACGGATATATCCCCCTAATAATCCTACTATAAATCGCCCCTACTTGGACATCCCGTGGAATCAAACCCCTTAAATCTTTATCCTTTTTCATTCTTTCAAGTGCAATCCCACCAATGTTTGCATGATAAAATTCATCTAATCCACTCACTACCACCACACCACGTTTTTTATGTTTAATAATTGGGTAGAGCACATCAGTTGCCGTAAAAACATGGTCAATTAGCACAGGAAAATCTCTTCCCCTGAGCCCTAGGCGGTCATAAGTTTCGTCTGTCACCTCGGTATTATAATTAAAATCGGCTAGACTTACCGCTCTAGCTACCAGTGCAAAAATCCTTCGATGGTCCAAGTCGTTGTGGGTTACAATTTCGCCGTATTTTTCATCAAAACCAAGTTTCTTCATAAAATTTATATATTGCTCAGTAAGATTCAAAACCTTTTCTATAGAAATGTTTCGTGCATTTATTGAACCTAAATCATTTACGATAAAATGCAAGTAGATATGGGTTTTCTTTTGCAGGTCAAGCAATTTTAGAATTTCGGACATCGTACCCATTGTTGGTGGATTTGTGGCACCCACGCCACTTACTATTACGATATCGCTCTTTTTTAGTTTGACAATCTTCTTCAGATTTGGCGTGTAACACAAGAATTTATCATTCAACTCATTATTCTTGCCATAACCGAAAAAGATGAAGTCGTTTGGGAACTTAATATAGCCATTTCGTCTTATAGTGCTTGAAATTCCGCGTTTCATCTTGACTAGTTCGTTCAAGAGATGCTTAAAACCAATATCTTTCTTTTTCACATTGAAATTATAATATATTTACTATAGAATAGCAATATGCGTATATTGTCAGAAAAAACTGTATCAAAAATAATCATCAAAAATTCAGCCGATGAAATTCTATTTTTGATAAGAAGCAATACGCATCCATTATATAAAGGACAACTTGATTTACCGGGTGGAATGTCAGAAAAAAACGAAAGTCCCATCGAGGCCGCACTTAGAGAGCTAAAAGAAGAGACTGGGCTCATTCCGGGTTCAGCTCCATCGCTTTTGTTTTATAAAAAGATCTCCACCCTAAACGAGACGATTAATTATTATTTATATTTAATAAATATAGATTCACAAGAACAGGCAATTAAATTAAGCAACGAACATAAGTCATTTAAAAATATTTCATTAGAACAAATAAAAAATTTCGATTTATCACAATTAACTGATAATTATATCCTGTCTGCAATTGATTTTATAAAGTGGGGCAAAAAATGTTAATGGTGTTTAGTCGAAATAGTTTATTTTCATTGCTTCTTTAACTTCAGAAAGAGTTTTTTCTGCTACTTTATTAGCAGTGGCCGTTCCTTCTTTTAAAATCTCCATCAAATCTACCGTTTTTTCAAATTCTTCTCTGCGCCCGCGAATTGGAGTAAGCTCTTTGTTGATTACATCAAACAAAAATTTCTTTACTCGGCCATCACCAATTCCGCCTTTTTTGTAGGCAGACTTAAGCTCATCAAGATTCTGAAATTCCAGATAGAATTCTTTGAATGAATCATCTGTCGCAAAAGCATCAAGGTAAGTAAAAATAATATTGTTCTCAAGAATTCCTGGTTCATTGATTTCTCGAGGGAAAGAAACAATATTATTAATCTTCTTTTTGATGGTCTTTTCATCATCAGAAAGATAAATACAGTTTCCGATTGATTTGCTCATTTTTTCGTTACCATCAGTACCAGGCAAACGACAACACGCTTCGTTTTTAGGAAGTACCGTCTTACACTCAACCAAAGTATTGGTTTTGTAGATACGGTTAAATGAACGTATGATTTCGCGTGTTTGTTCGAGCATTGGCTCCTGGTCTTCGCCCGCCGGGACCAAATTGGCCTTGAAAGCAGTAATATCAGCAGCCTGAGATATTGGATAATTGATAAATCCAATCGGAATGCCTTTGCCAAAATTTTTTGTGCCGATTTCTGTTTTTACCGTTGGATTTCTAAGCACGCGATTGTATGAAACAAGATTCATATAATACATTGTGAGCTCAGGAAGAGCAGGAATCATAGACTGGATAAAGAAAGTGACTTTCTTCGGATCTAAACCTACAGCTAAATAGTCCAACATTACCTCCCTCACGCTCTCCCTAATTTTTTCAGGATTGTCAGCATTATCGGTTAATGCTTGAGCATCGGCGATCATTATGAAAAAATCGTCATAGTTTCCCTGATTTTGCATTTCCATACGCTCCTTTAGGCTACCGACATAGTGCCCTATGTGGAGCTTTCCTGTTGGTCTATCACCTGTAAGTATTATGTTTCCCATATTTCTCCTCCTGTTTATTATACACTATTTTATTAAGCTACAAAAGCACCACAAAAAAACTTCTTATCTTTAAGATATTATATTATATAAAAATTGTCTATAGTGATGTATCATCTCAGAATCTTTGCAACATAAAATAGTAAGATTATTACCACTAAAATAGGTAGATCTATACTTCAACTAATACTACTTGAAATAAGGAGAACCTACCTATATCGTATAGTACAGGTAAATATATAGAAAAATCAAGAGGTAAAGTTATAAAACTACTGGTGGGATTGTAGAAAAAACCTGTATTAATAAGAGTAGACCGTTTTGGCGAAAATAGAAGTGTAATAAAGAGATGTTATCAAAAACGGTAGGGTTAATAGATGAAATTATAGAGGTAAAATACGATTTTTGACATGTTTTTATCATGAAAATGACATAAAAAAATAGCCCTCTATACTAACGAGGGATTTAACAGGCATTTATAGATTACGGAATAGATAAAAATAATTTTATAAACCGTTTGGTGGGTGATGAGGGGCTCGAACCCCCGACCTTCTCGGTGTAAACGAGACGCTCTAGCCAACTGAGCTAATCACCCACTTCATATAAGTATATCATATTTTGTAAAAAAATGATACAATGAGATAAACGGAGGTAAAATGAGGTTTCAAAATTATGCAAGGGTGGCACGACTTGCGGCGGGCGCCAGCCTATTGATTGGGTTGGGTGACTATGTATTATTAAAAATAGGCGAGCCGATTGGCCCGTTTTTGTTTGCTTTTGGACTAATGGGAGTATGTGCCTTGGGGCTTAATCTGTTTACTGGTAAGTGTGGGTTCATATTTGAAGATGGAATAAAGCTAGTTGACATTCTTATTATCCTAATAATTAATCTAATTTTCGGTTATTTAGTAGGAGCGATGTTTGGATTAATTGATGACAACGTACTGGCGGTTGCAAGTGCGAAGGTGGCTGGCTGGGAGTGTTCGGGAGAATTTTTCTTAAAATCGGTGCTTTGTGGCGCTATCATGTATCTGGCAGTAGCGATTTATCGTAAGGGTTCGCCGATTGGAGTACTATTAGGGGTACCACTTTTTATTTTCTGCGGTTTTCAACATTCGATTGCAAATGCCATCACAATGGGAGTGGCGTTAAGTTTTAGTTGGTCAATAATAATTTGCGCAGCTGGCAACTTGGTGGGCGCATTAGTGACATGGTTAATTTGTGCACCTAATTTAATTGACACTGTAAAAAATAACGAACAAAAATAATATTATTTCTTGACTACTTTATTAGTGACATCAAATTTTTCCATGTATTTGCCGAGCATCAAGCGCGTTTGAGAATAGAACGCAGCTAAGGATTGATAAAGAATCGAAGTAACTGGCATCAGAATCCATTGCAAAATCATTGATATGCTCTTACTTTTTCGGTATTTGGCAGGGCGCTTAGGTAAGATCTTGAACGAAATTAAAATTGATACTAGTAAACCAATTGACGCAAATGTTTCAACAATACTTACAATGTTAGGCAGATTGTAGGCTACCATGTTGTGTGACGACAGGTTCATGATCATCGGTACCCAACCGCCAAAAGCCACGATAGGGGCTAGAATTGCCAAAGTAACGTGTCCGTCTAGGAGACGACAAAATTTAGGAAATAGTAGCCAGAATGGCATGTCACGGTCTTTAGAAAAGAGTCTACTGCCTACATATGCCACATCACTAGCTCCGTAATACCAACGTCGCACCTGGATAAATTGCGCTTTAATCGTTTTAAGGAAAGATTCATCAATCACGGCGTCTTGATAAATCGGAATACGGATTGGAAGTACTGAATAGTCACCATTAAAGAAGAATAGGCTGCGCCAGTATTGATGACCATCTTCTACAATTGTGCGTTTGCTCCAAAAGTCCATGGCCTCTAGGGCTTGTAGAGGCTGAGAATGGGAGGCGAAATTACGAAGTGAATGTGGACGCATAGTGGAAATCACATTAAAGAAAGAGTTAGAAACCGCAATGACACGTGAAGGAGCTGGGGCATCCCAAATATTGTTAGTAAAGATTGATACTGGCTGGTAGCTGAGTCGCTGACGGTTGGGGTGAGTAATAAACTCGTAAGCTACAGAGTCAAGATATTTAGGTGCCATATGATTGTCACTATCTAGAGATGTCACGATAATATTTTCAACTGGCAAATGTTTGTCGGCTACATATTTAGCTACAGCATATCCAGCATATGTGAGGTTAGGGCCCTTCCCTACGATTTCGCCAGGCAGGCCATCTGGATGCTCGACTAGCAAAAAATCTCGGAAAACACCCTGGTATTTTTGCTCTAAAGCCTTGGCAATTTGCGCCATAGCTTCTCCACCTCTTTGCTCGTAAGCTAAGGCAAATATAATATGATCGTTCGGGAATGTAGAATCCTTTACGGCTTCGATTGAAGGCCCTAGGACTTCCTCGCCCTCATTGTACGCCGTCATAATTACAACATGATAAACCTCTTCAGGTACAGGGTACTCTTTTTCCATTGAAGCAATCATTTTAAGATTAGTAAGATGTTCTTCAAAATGATAACTTCTATTACGGTCGCCTCGCAAGCGTTCGTAAGCGTCACGCGGGTTAGACAAATCTTCGACACGCTTTCGCCAATCTACACGCATAGCGCTTTTGATGACGTTATAGCCCTGGACTGTCCGAAAGGCTACACTAACTGCCTTAACCAGTGTAGTAGCAATAATCACAAATAGGTAAATTGCGCCTACAACTGGATTAATCCAAGACAAAACGAATAATAATATGATGGCGCCATATGAGATAGCGCCTGGAAGAATCTCAAGAAAGCGGTACAGAGGCGTACGTTTACCTTGGGGGATTTCGAGATTTTTGCGCATTAGGCCTCCTTGATTAGTCGTATATAGACTAGGAAAGTACCCAAGATCAGTACAGTAGTAGTAAGCAATAAGAATTTAGCCATTCCGCTACCGCGCTTTCGAAAAATTCTAAGTGCTAAAAAGTTATGAAGAATGCCAAAAATAATAGCTAGTATTGGGAAAGCCAACATGTTTCCCCATGTGCCATCACGGTAACCGCCGATGTCGCCATAGCCGATTTTGACTACAGCGCTGTTGGGATTGATTTTAGTCAACGTGAATACGAAAAGTATGATAGATAAAAGTAAGTTTAGCAGCATGAATAATAAAAGCCCACGCTCATTCTGATAGATTTCAATAAAAGCTTCTTTGAATTTTTTCATATTATTCTTGAGTAATTTTGCTAATTAAAGTGTCTAGTTTCTGAATAAATAGGACGTCGCCAACGATACCAATTAATCCGGCCACAATCATCATCCAGCCAATTACGACTGTGACATCATTGATAATAACAAAGACGCCGAGAGCCATGATACAAAGCGCCATTAATAATACGTATTTCCAGATTGAAATATTAACTGCAGATAGCTTGACAGCAGTGTTAACTCTAACTAATGATTCGTAGATAAGCCAGATGCCAAGTACGATACGGAAGAGGTTGGCGATATTGCTACCCATCGCTAAAACCGTAACCCCAACTAGCACGGAAATTACGCCGACTAGGAGTTCGTTATTATAAAAATCGTTTTGCCCTTTTTCTAGGAAGTAGTTTATGATTTGGAATGCACCCTTGATGATAAAGAAGGCACCGACTAAATATGAAACGATCTTAATCATAAAATCTGGCCAGACAATAAATAGAATGCCCAGTATAATAATAGCTAGAGATTCGGTCACGGAAAACCAGGCCGATTTTTTGATATCATTGCCGACCTGTTCGGCTGGACGTTTGATGACTTCTGCTTTAGGCATCTTTTCTCCTTGTGCTATGATTATTATGCTATGATTATAGCATAATTATGCTATAATGAAAGGGTGCCGATGTAGCTCAGTTGGTAGAGCAGCTCATTCGTAACGAGCAGGTCACAGGTTCAAGCCCTGCCATCGGCTCCATTTTTTTAAAAATGTCGCCGGAGCGTCCCAAGAGGGCAAACGGCTCCTTTTTTTAACGCTACACAGTAAAAGAGTAGCCGTCGTCAATAATTGTGATATTATGATTAAGTTGCATCGTGCAAAGCTTAGCTTTGGTTTTGTCTCTAAAATGAGTTGGGAAGATTCTCAGCTTTGGATTTGAATCTGAGAGTTCAAGAAGATTATCAATGCCCATGTGTCGATGGTCGCCAATTTCTTTTGAACAATCACAGATTAACGCTTCGCTTGCCTTAGCGAGTTTTTTAATGTTTTCACACAAAGAACTATCACCTGTGATGCCGAGTTTTTTATCAATTAGAAATGAATATGCCTCAATACTGCCGTGCATCGCCCTGAATACTTTGACGGTGTGCTGCCCAAACTCAGCTTGATAACCATCTTGTATATCATGATAAATAAATCTTTGACTTACAAAGTTAGCCGTCCGAACATCGTTAAGAAGATACGCGAAGTCGATAAATTTTTTATCGGTTCCCTTTGGGCCATAGATATCGATATCGTGATTAATTTTTAAAATTTGAAGATTATTAACGAGCAATAGAATGTCTTCGATATGGTCGGAATGGAGATGAGTAAAAAGGATAGTCCTGATATTAGTAAGATCATAATCCATCCTTATTAATGTTTTTGTAGTGCCAGGCCCAACGTCGATCAGAGTGTCATCGTCAAATAAGACGCAAGCACAATTTGCTTTTGAATAAGAGGAGCCTGTACCCAGAGTTCTTACTTTCATTATTCCCCTTCTGCTATTTGTGAGGTTTATGAGGCTTTTTATGAAACTCTTCGGCAGAAGCGTTATTGATGCGGAGGGCCCGAAGAAGCTTAGAGCGAGCATGCGAGGTAATAATGCGGTCGAGCCAAGATTGTCTGGGAGTTTGGTTTTTAGAAGTAAGAATCTCTACAATATCGCCTTGTTCTAATTTTTTGTTCAAATTACTCATCTTGCCATTTATTTTGACACCTACCACGTGGTCGCCAATTTCGGTATGTAGTCGGTAAGCAAAATCAAGCGGCAAGGAGCCGGCCGGCAAATCGATGATGTCTCCCTTAGGGGTATATACGAAGATTTTATCAGCAAATAGATTGAGCTTCAATTTTTTGAGGTCAATTTTTTTGCCTTCGCGCAGTCTAGCAGCGGTGGTCTGTAGTTCCCTAATCCAAAGTAGGTTGGTGGGAAGATGCTCAATCTTCCCTTTTTTGTAATTCTCGGTAACTTTTTGCTCATTATAATAAAAGCTGGCGGCTAAACCACGTTCGGCGTATTCGTGCATTTCTTTAGTACGAATCTGAAACTCTACCACGCGCTTGTCTTTAGTTATCACGGTCGTATGCAGAGATTGATAGCCGTTTTGCTTAGGCATCGCGATATAATCTTTGATGCGCCTATCCATTGGTGTATATAGCGAATGAATTACTCCGAGCGTAAGATAACAATCTGTAATATCATCTACGATGATACGTAAAGCGGTTAAGTCGTAGATTTCGTTGATATTCTGATTATGCTTGGCGAGCTTCTTATGCAGTGAATAAACGGATTTTACGCGTCCGGAAATCGTAAATTTAATCTTTTCCTTTTTTAATGCTGCCGAGACTTCATCTTCGATTTTTTTGAGGGATTTTTCGGCGGATTTGTTGTATTTTTTGATTAGCTTTTCAAGCTCCTCAAAACGGCGAGGGTCTACATATTTGAAGGCGAGATCTGCCATTTCTACGCGAAGACGCCCCATGTTGAGTCGGTCAGCAAGTGGTGCGAAAACTTCAAGGGATTCTTTGGCGATTTTTTTCTGTTTGTCGGGAGGGAGGGCGGAAAGGGTGCGAAGATTATGCAGGCGATCGGCGAGCTTAATGATTAACACACGTATATCGTCGCCAAGCGCGATCATGAGTCTTAGAAAATTATCTTTGGTAGCCGGAAGATATGTATCGATATCGCGCATGCCGTTACGGGCGGTAGAGAGTTTCGTGACGCCGTCTACCAAAAATGCTACTGATTCTCCAAATTCTTTTTTAATGTCATCTAATGTTAATTCTGTATCTTCGACAGTATCGTGTAAAATTCCCGCGATGACGGTATCTTCATCCATGCCCCATTCTTCAAGAATCTTTTGGACGGCTAAAGGATGGACTATATATGGTTCGCCGGTCTTACGAAACTGCCCTTCGTGGGCTTTGGTAGCAATGTCGACGGCCCGTTTTATTCTTTCTGATTTTCGTTGTTTCTTGACTGCCATATAATATATAGTATATCATACGATGTTTCTGGTCATTCTGCGCTAGAGGTGATAAAATAAGGATATGAAGATAGCTTTCTTTTCGGATTGTTATTTAGATTTAACTGGTGGAATTGTTTCCTCAATGAATGCACAGAAAAAAGCGTTAGAAAAAGCTGGGCATGAAGTTTGTATTTTTAGCACTGCTTTCCCTAAAACGAAACGAGAACTCAAAAAATTAGCTGAACAAAAAATTTATGTAGTGCCAAGCTGTAAATATTTGATTAGTGGAATTACGCCAATTTCTCGTCGTCCAAGAATAATTGAAAAATGGCTGATATCTGAACATCCGGAGATTAGAGATTATGACGTTTTTTACGTACATTACGAATCTGGTTGTTCAATCGCAGGGCTTAGATTAGGCCGAGAGCTAAGGATTCCTACTGTCCAGGTAATGCATGGGCGCGAGGACATAGGAGAAAGTAATATTATTCCCTTTGGGTTTCGTACGATAGTTGCGGTGCTATTTAATTGGTTTCATTCTTGGTATCTTCCACATACTGTTAAAATACATCGTGACGATTATTTAGCTACTAATCTAGCTAGAGCCAAGATGTGGAGTTTGATGGTAAATCATGCTAACTACGCAGATTTAGTGCTTACTCCGTCTAAGCATTTCAGAAAGAAACTACTTCGCTATGGAGTGACGAAAAAAATTGAGGTTTTTCCGAATAGTTTTGCAGATGATAAACTTCCTAAAAACCCAAGCCCTAAAGAGCTAAAAGAAGGTGAGGAGCTAAAAATAATCTGGCACTCTCGGGTGTCTTCAGAAAAGCGCATTATTCCATTTATGGAAGCGCTGACTCAAGTGACGGGCAAATACCGATTTAATGTATATGGTGATGGAGTGGATCTAGCAAAAGCAAAGCGCTATGCAAAAAAGCATAACATTAATGCTATCTTTCATGGCAATGTTCCGTTTGACAAGCTTTCTAAAGCTATTTCTGATTCGCATTTAGATGTGTTGGTTTCTTATAACTGCGACACATTCGGAATGACTCTGATCGAAGCAGAAGCTTATGGTGTACCAGTATTATTCTGCGATCCAGACATGAAAGAAATTGTGCCAAAAGGTGGATATGTTTTGACCGACGGGATAGAGCCAGCAAAGATTGCGGAGGCGATTAATAATCTAATTAAAAATCCTGAGGTGGTTAAACAAATGTCTGAGGTAATGCTAAATCACCGTACCGAAATATTGGCATCAAATAGAATCAAAATTCTAGAAAAGATACTAAAAGATAATTTTTAAGTTTCGTGTTACAATGAGTCTATGAGATACTTAGCAGATTTACTAAGGTTTTCGCGTTTGATTATGGGCAGGGTTTTATTTGTGATGGCCTTTACGGGAGGGTCGCCTGAAGCTGCTTTCATTCTCTTTATAGTGGCGGAACTAACGGATGCTTTTGATGGTACTTGTGCGCGCAAATGGCCATTTCCGAAGAATAAAACTCCAAAATATCGCAAATATGCGGCTAAGTTTGACATGGCTGCGGATGTGCTACTGGCTGGAGCGCAGGTGCTGTTTTTGACGTTCCAGGTCAACTGGATAGCGGGCGTGATCATTATGATTTATTATGCGATTTCTTCCGTTGGTGGCGATTTACTAGTTTATGGTAAACTACTTGGGCATCCTGATGATTGCATGGATGGGTCGCTCGCCAAGCGTAATTTTCCGTTGGCTAAGAAGATAATATTAACTAGGCGATATTTATATACAATTTGCCTTGGACTTGTAAATGCTATGATTCTATTCGCTACGAGTTGGTCTGAGCCAGTAAAGTATGGACTAATCGCGTTTGGGTGTTTAATCTTTGTATTTGCTTGGTTTTTCCTAAAGCAAAGGCGAAAGAATATTTCGCGCGATGCGGTTGAGATTGAACGAGAATTGGCAAGCAAGAAGAAAAAAGGTGAATGAAAATTCCTAAGCGCGCCCTTCGGGCACGCTCCAAGGCCGCTCTGGTCAGTCTTTATGTCCCGCAAGGCACCTTAGGAATTTTTATTCACCATTATTCCACTTACTGTTGCATCCATAAAATTGTTAGGATTATAGAGGTTAAGCGCGAGGATTTTGGTGGCGAGTTCGCCGTTCCATATAGTAATAGGCGAGTGGCCAGATTTAGAAAGCGCAATGGCTTTAACTATGCCATTTTTGGCTATTAGTATTTGCTCATTGTGTAGCGTGATGATAGATACGGGATAACTCAAGGTGAACTTATGGAGAGCATCGGCGACCTGGATTAGCGACTGCGACAGCAGTAATACCTTGGGATAATATACGGCGCGAAATAGTTTGATAAGTTGTGACATAGAAGCAAGGAAGACGAGATTTTCGTTCATAAATAATCTATCATTAATATTTTCAGCTAACAAATCTATGGCATCACGCGTAATTAGCAAAGGTTTTTCGGAAGACGCGCAGGCGCTAGAAACAGCTTTGCCAGTCACGGAATTTTTGGATAAATCACCGATTAATAAATTAAAATCGGCGGAATTAAGCGTCTTTAGCATTTCTTCGGCATTTGCAAACGAGCCCGAATCGGTAGATTTTAAAAACACGAAGTTCGGCAATGGCGGGAGTTTGGCTTCTAGGGCATCTGGAAGTATAATGTGTAGGTTTTGGATGGGATAATTTTTGTCTATAAATTCCGAAATGCGAATTTCAGTATTAAAATGTTGGCTATTGCCGCCGATAATATTTACGCTTCCCTGCTTTCTATCTGGAATATTCCAGGTGAGATCTGTGGCTAACGGGCGTTCGATTTTTTCGAAATAATCCATTAAAACTCCAAATTAATACTAATCGGGCAGTGATCGGAGCCCATATAATCTTCATAAATCTCGGCAGATTTAAGGTTGGGTCGAAGGGATTTTGAAATAAAGAAATAATCAATACGCCAGCCCACATTGTTTGCGCGAGCTTGACCCCAGTGACTCCACCAAGTGTAGCGCACCTTATTTGGATGAAGAATGCGGAAAGTGTCAATTATTCCAGCGTTAATAATATTAGTAATTCCCTGCCGTTCTTCGTCAGTAAAGCCAGCGGAATGGTGGTTGGTTTTAGGTCTTGCAATATCAATTTCTTTATGCGCAGCGTTGAAGTCGCCACACACTACGACTGGTTTAGTAGCCTCGAGCTGTTTGAGGTATTTTAAAAACTCAGGGTCCCACAAGTTATGACGAAGACGAAGACGTTCGAGGGCGTTTTTGGAGTTAGGGGTATAGACATTAACAAGGTAAAAATATTCAAATTCTGCCGTTAACACTCTACCTTCTTCTAGGGGGTCACCGAATTTGTCTACAAAAATCTTATCGGTAGGTAGATTATTTCGTACGGAGATAGGTTTGGTTTTGGTAAAAATAGCCGTACCAGAATAACCTGGACGCTTAGCCGAATTCCAAAGCTCCTCGTAAGCTGGCAGATCGATCTCGGCTTGACCTTGCTTAGCTTTGGTTTCTTGAATACATAAAATATCTGGGTTTTCGGATTGAATAAATTTTTGTAAGGCTCCTTTATTGATGACTGCGCGAAGACCATTAACATTCCAGGAATAAATTTTCATGAATATCTACCTCTTTCTATGTCGCGTTTTTTGATGGTTTCTCGTTTGTCGTATTTTTTCTTGCCTTTTCCTACTGCGATTACGAGCTTAATATGACGACCACCACCTAAGAGCTTAACTGGTACAATGGTAGAGCCGGCAACTTTTTCACGCTCTAAGCTAGCAATTTGCTTCTTAGTAGCGAGGAGCTTGATATTGCGCGCGGTGTCGGCGCCGAGGGTGAGGTTATTTAACCAGAGTTCGGAATTTCTAATTGTAACGAAAGAGCCTTTGAGCTGGACATGATGATCGCGGATGGAACGGACTTCGTCGCCAGATAAACACATGCCAACAACAAGCTCTTCGCCAAGCGAATAATCATAGTGCGCTCTGCGATTAACCGTCACCATATCTTTAGGTTTACTCTGTTTCATAGATATGATTATATACTAGATTTTTTTATTTTACTACTATGTTGGTCTCACCTACTAGATCTTGGAGCTTAGTCAGGAACTCCTGATCAGAGGTATCTACCCTAAATGGCATGCGGAGCGGACGCTTTTCTTCCCCCTCCTTTAGCACTAGTATTACCTCCTGCATACCAAGATATAGATCTGCGAGGCAACGAATTGCTTTAAGGATTTCGACATCGTCTGGATTTTCAATCAAAATATACAAGCGCTCTTTGGTGTGATCTTTCGGTGGCTCCTTAAGAATGCGAGGTGGTTCAGCTGGAGCGGAATCGGACGATGTGCTACTACCTGAATAAACGCGTTCGGCAGAAGTACGGCCGCCACGCCTGCGATTTCCCCCTGGGGCCTTGACTGGTGCGGCGAGTTTGGTGCCGGTAGGCTTGTAATTGTCTAAAGTTTCGTCAGAGATAAGTTCGACAGATTCGGCGAGAATTTTGATATCCGAAGTAATATTGCCATCTCTATCGGTAGCATTAATTTTGCCAGAAACTCGCAAGACATTATCTATCTCAAGCTTGGCGCCATGTTCGGCAAAAACACTCGGAAAGACAATAAATTCGGTCTCGCTAGTCTTGTTCTCAATTTTAACGAAGGCCATTTTGTCGCCCTTTTTAGTTAGAATCGTACGGACGTTAGTGACGATACCACCAATAGTGATAAGTTTATTATTGTTTTCTGCGGTAATAAGGCTCATGGGGTGAGTTTGCTCTTCAAAATAGGTGTCATATTTATCTAATGGATGAGCTGATAAATATAGCCCCATTAGGTCACGCTCCCAAAGCAATTGCTCTTTTTCGGGATATTGGGCGGGAGCGGGCTTGATCTCTACCTCGGGGATAGCGCCAGCTTCGCCCATCATGCCAAACAAATCGGTTTGGCCTGAGCCTACGTCTTTTTGAATTTTGGCACCATAAGATTGGACCGCTTCAAGATTATAGAGGAGATCTGAACGTGAAAAACCGAAGCGATCGAAAGCACCGGTTTTAATGGCGGATTCCCAAGACTTTTTGTTAAATTTAGTAGAGTCTACTCTTTTTGCAAAATCACAAACTGATTTAAACGGACCGTTTTTGTCGCGCTCAGGAATTACAATTTCTTCTACTAAGGATTTCCCCATGTTTTTGATGCCAGAAAGACCAAAGCGAATAGTGTTTTTGCCGCCGACAATACCAAAATCGCCGTAAGATTGGTTTATATCTGGCCCAAGAACTTTAATCCCCATGCGCTTGCATTCGGAAATCTCAATTGCAAGGCGATCAGTCCAGCGCATATCGGCCGTCATAAGGGCAGCCATAAAAGCATCTGGATAATGGGCCTTAAGATATGCTGTCCAGTAGGCGATTAGGCCATAGCACGCAGCATGGGATTTGTTGAAACAATAGTTTGCAAAATCTAGGAGTTGACCCCAGAATGTCTCAGCGATTTCCCTAGTGGCACCGCCAATTTTAATTGCGCCCTCAATAAACTCTGGCTTAACCTTATTCATGAGATCAACCTTTTTCTTTCCTACGGCTTTA
>JAZRRY010000002.1:0-14816 GCA_045651145.1 Candidatus Nanosyncoccus sp. | reverse complement strand
TTCGCAGGGTTTGCTCAGCAGTATCTATTTCAGGAGTCAGAAAAGACATGGCTTTATCTAGTTTTCCGCAAAAAGTCGCTTTTGTATCATCTTGTGGCACTGGGGTTGGCAGCTCCGTTAGGTTTTCACAGATCCAATTAGCTCCTGCCTCTGCCAATGCTCGGTAGATAGCATCCTTTTCTAAGGGCAAATCGCTCAGCGTAGCTTGCCAATAGATCGGTCCCGCATCCATTACTCTTACTAGTTTCATCACAGAAACAGAGAAGTCTGAGTTTCCAGCTAAAATCGCGCTCTCTATTGGTGATGCTCCGCGATACAAAGGCAACAGGGAAGGATGGATATTTAAAATCCCTTCCGGCTCAAACACTTCTAATACTGATTCTGGGATCATCACTCCGAAAGAAGCTAGCACTCCATATACTTCAGGATGCTTAATCTTCAGTCGGCAAACTTCGTCTAGGTCCGCTTTTGTGCGAGCATGATAAATAATTTCAAATTCCTGTTCTAGTATTTTAAGTGCATAGTCTGCCAGCGGACCATTGCCAAAGAATATTATTTTACCTCTTATTTCCATCCTCAAACCTCCGTACTGTATAAATTTTTTACTCAGACCAAACCCTAAGTTAGTCCTCGCCCCACAGTCTTACGTTGTCACGAATCTCTTTTTCGTAATCCTTCACAGACACCAAATCACCTTTATCATTCATCTTGTAAAAGGCGTTCGAATTGTCTCTGATATGGTCAATAAATAACACCCCATCTAGATGGTCAATCTCATGAAGTAGTGTGCGTGCCAGCTCATCGGTAGCTTTAATTCGCACCTCAGTACCATCTTCTAACTTTGCTTTTACTTTCACCTTAGTGGCTCGCGGCACCATCCCATAAATAAAAGGCACAGAAAGGCACCCCTCATAATCTGTCTTAATCTTACCTTCCGCTCGAATTATCTCTGGGTTAATCAGTGCGGTAAAAGAAGCATTTTTCTTATCTTCCATGTCGTCCCGAATTATGATAATGCGCTTATTCACTCCCATCTGCGGCGCCGCCATCGCTGCAGATAACTCATAGGGGTGCTTAGACTCCCAATCTAGCGACAATTTTCGCATATCCGCAATAATTTTCAAAATATCTTCGTCAATGACGCGTACTTTTTCTGATTTCTCCCTTAGCCTCTTATCTGGCGTGGTAATAATTTTCATAAGCCTATTATATCACACTCCAGGGGTAAAGTGAAGCCGCAAGTAGCGGCTTCAAGATGTCGCTTATTCTGCGATAATTAATTCTGCCGAATCTAGCTTGTGGTCTTTCATCGTCACGCTCTTAATCGCTGGATCTTCGTAGGTGTTATAATAATAGGTCTTCGAAGCCGCCGAATAGCCGCCGGTGTAGACTGTCTTCTCAAAGTTACCGTCCGCCATCATTGCGCCGCCATCGATCATTGCCACGCCAGCCAGGGTATGAAAGAGTCGTGATACATTTGCCGCCTCATCGGATTGCACTGGATAGTGTGTATTGAGGTAAGCTACCCGAATAAACCGATCTGTAGAGTAAAATCCGCCCGGAATCCCTCGCATCAGAGAGCCGGAGCCAAACGCCGTCATTGTAGCTCGGCTCCATCTAATTTCTTTTGGCATTTGAGGGAAGAGATTCATGTAATTTCGTAGATTCTCTTGATGCCACCCATAGCCAGGCTGGTTAGTTAGAATATCTACATCGTTTTTAAAGATTTCCATTCCATCTTTGGTGTACTCTACTACGATAGATCGCTTACCGTCTCCAATTAGCCAGTGCAGTTGCGATACGGGATACTGTTCGTTAATAGGTTTCGCTACGATAGCGACGTTTTTCAAAGTCTTTTCTATTTCATCTACAGAGGTAAAGTTTAGTGCCACCCACAGAGGAAATTCGTATGCTGCTACATTTGTTTTGCCGTCCACCGGCGCAGTTTCATAAGCCGCATAGCCAGGGAAGTTTAGTCCAGCTACCGCTAGTCCATGCTCATTTGCGCAGTCAAAATACAGAGGCGTATTCTCTGCAACTATCCCCATCCCGATTAGTGCCGGCGAATTAGACATTTCGCCAAGAAATGCCGACTTGTATTTATAGCCACGTGGCGTAATTACCACTTTTTGCCCGTATCCTTCCGACCAATCCAAATTTCGTCCAAAAAACATATTTCCATCTTTATCACTAAATCTCACCCCTGTACACATATTACTCCTTTTTAAATAATGCTTATTCTAATAATAACATACAAAACTTAATTGTGACAAACTAAATTATAATAGCCCAATCGGATCTATCGTTATTTTGAAGCTTTGATCTAATTCTGAACAGGCTTCAACCAAAGCCTTTCTAGACTTCGCCCGTACGATGATTTGCCAAGTATAGCCCCTACTAGTATGCTCGTGAAAGGCTGGCATCGGCGGAGAGATTATTATTTTTTTATCGCTAGATAGTTTGGCGACCAGACTTTGAATTTTTTTCAAAACTGTCGCCTCTGTTTTCATCGTGATTTCTATCTTCGCGACAAATCTAAACGGAGGGAAGCCCGCTCGCTTCCTTTGCCTAATCAAATAATCATAAAAACCCAGATAATCTTCGTTCACTGCAAGATTTATTACAGGGTGATCTGGTCTAAATGTTTGAATAAACACTTCTGCCATATCTAGATGTCCCCTCCCTACGCGACCCATCACTTGAGTTAGTAATTGAAATACTCTCTCTTCTGCCATAAAATCCGGAAGATTCAGCCCCGCATCGGCTTGCACCACCCCTACCGTAGCTAGTCTTGGTAAATCCAGCCCTTTAGCTACCGTTTGTGTGCCAATTAATATATCTACTTCACCGTCCCGCACCTCCAAATATACTGCGTCCAGCCCTTCACCTTTTTTATTATCTGCGTCAAATCTTCTAATCTTTGCAGTAGGGAATAGTTTTTTTAGCTCGCTCTCTAGTAATTTCGTGCCAAAGCCCTTATGAATCAACCCCGGCGAACCGCATTTAGGGCAATTTGAAGGAACCTTACAGCTATGCCCACAGGTATGGCACACTAATTCGTATGTATCTGCATGTAGAGTTAATGGCAAAAAACAATTTGGACATAACAGCTCCTCGCCGCAATTCTCACAAATCGTAAGAGGGGAAGACCCCCTCCGATTATGAAAAATCAACGTCTGGTGTTTTGTGTCTAAGTTTCGCTCAATCGCCTCTAAAAGTGCCCCCGAAAAATACCTATTCTTTCTAAAATCATCCCTGTTTTTAAAATCAATTATCCTTACCTTTGGCTTTATGGCTGATTTTTTCGCCTTTTCTGACAACTGCACCACCGCATTCTGCTTAGATGGAATATAATAATCAGACACGTCAGGTGTCGCCGAGCCCAGCACCAGAGAAGCATTAGTTGCTCTTGCTACAAAGCTAGCCACACGAATCGCCGAGTATTTAGGAGCGTTCTCTTGGTGATAGGACGATTCGTGCTCCTCATCTATAATAATTAACCCTAGATTATTAAGGGGAGCAAATAAAGCCGATCTTGGCCCCACCACTATCAGGGGCTCATCCGACATCAGTATTCTCTCAAATATCATATGACGCTCTGCCTCTGTCTGACGGGAATGAATTAGTACTACCTTTTTGCTGAAATACTTCTCAAAAAACCGAACAAGTTGCCCAGTTAAAGCAATTTCTGGCACTAAAAGGATAGTAGATTTTTGCTCGGAAAGGGCATCTGCAGCCATTTTAACGTAAATATTAGTTTTACCACTACCAGTTATGCCAAATAGTAATTTCGTGGCACATGGAGCCTTCTGGAGGCCTTCTAGGGCCTTTTCTTGGGCCCCATTCAACGGAATTTCCGCCAAATCAGCCACCTGTTCGGTATTGCCGGTTCCCGAGAGAATAGATTTCGAGCTACCAGTTAAACCGAACACTTGTTCGGTTTTTGGCTTCCGCCTCTGTTTTTCTACGCCATTTGGCAGAATTAAAGAGACCGCTTGCCCAGTAGGAGTTAGATAATAATCATGCATAAATCCAGCCGTCTGCAGTAAATGTTTTGGCAGTGGCTTTGAATACAAAACTTTCAAAATCGCCCGAGTCTTAAAATCCGGTTGTGCAACTTTTTTAAATACGACTCCAGGTACTTTGCGCTTACCAATTGGCACCAGCACGATCTGTCCCGGAAGCAGGGAATCATCAGAACCATACGTCAGGACCTCCACCTTCCCCTCGGGTATTACCTCGTAAAACATATTCCTATTATACACTACAAACGCCCAACCGATTTCACTTGTTGTAATTTTTACAAAACTAGCCAATCCTATGCTATAATAGGTACAAGATAAGCGAGGTAGTATGTTAGAGATTTTTGTCACTTCTAGAGTGCGACGCAAAATATTAGTAGTTTTTGCTAAATATCCAGATTTTAGAACTCATGTTCGGGGGCTAGCTAAGCTGATCAAAGAAGACCCTGGCAACATCCAGAGGGAATTAGAACGTATGGTAGTGGGTAATTTTCTGACCGTCACTAAAAGAGGTAAAACCAAAGTCTATCAGACCAACAAACAGTTCCCAATTCTAAAAGAGCTTCAAAGTATCGTGATTAAAAGTCAAAAAGGCAACAAGCCCAGCAAAACTATAGGTTAAAATGAGCAGGTTATTTGAGCGTCTTTGTGAAAAACGAGGGTTTAACTTTGATTTCTTAAATCCAAAATACGAAAACTTGACCAACCCAATGACTTTGCCAGGTATAAAAAAAGCGATTTCCCGTATTAAAAAGGCAATTAAAAACCAAGAAAAAATCCTCATCTATGGTGATTACGATGTAGACGGTGTGACTGCCAGCGCACTAATGGAAGAAACTCTCAAGCTAGCCGGCGTACGCCCAGAGAATATTAAGATAATGTTACCTGATCGTTTTGCCGATGGCTATGGCATGAGTCCCAAAATGATTGATTATGCCAAAAATAACGGTATTGCTCTGGTAATTACAGTTGATTGCGGGTCTCATAACCAAGATATAGTAGATAAATTAAACTCCCTAAATATAGATAGCATTATTACTGATCATCACGAAGCGCCCGACTCACTCCCAGATGCGGTCGCAGTCGTTAACCCTCACCGCAAAGACCATCCCGTAAATACACTCTTTAACCTCGCAGGGGTAGGTGTTGCTTTTAAAATCGCCGAGGCCCTCGTTCAAGAAGGAATAATAAAAAAAGGTCAAGAAAAATGGCTTCTTGATCTTGTGATACTGGGTACGATTTGTGATAGTATGACTTTGACAGGAGAAAATCGCATACTAGGGTTTTACGGCTTGAAAGTTCTAGCTAAGACGCGTCGTCCTGGACTTAAAGAATTAATGACGAAAGCTGGAGTAAAAAAATTGAACTCCGAGTCGATCGGTTTTCAAATTGGTCCACGGCTTAATGCCGCGGGTCGCCTAGAATCGGCCGATCTTTCGTTAAATCTTTTACGCGCAAAGTCCCTGATTGAGTCTGCACCCCTTGTAGAAAAGCTCGAACAGTTGAATAAAAAACGTAAAAATGAACAACTTTCTGCCATGCACGAAATCAAGGAACGTGGGATTGAAGATAGTCCGGTTATCGTCGAAGTTGGAAAATGGCACGAAGGTGTCCTTGGAATTATCGCTGGGCACCTGGTTGAGGATTATCATAAGCCAGCCTTTGCCCTAACCGAAACCAGTGATGGGCACTTAAAGGGGTCAGGGCGAAGTTTTGGTGATTTTAACCTCGCGGAGGCCTTAAGCCAAGTTAAAGAGACAATCATTGGGGGTGGCGGTCACGCTGGAGCGGCCGGTGTGCGTATCGAACAAAAAAATCTCCCCCAATTTAAAGAGGCACTCAGCAGCTACTATAAGAGTCTAAATCTTACCAGTCAAGATAGATTCTTAAAAACTCACGCCGACTTAGAGGTCCATGATTTTGCGGAACTGAGTCTAGACTTTCTTGCAGAATTGCAACTTCTCGAGCCCTTTGGTGCAGGGAACGAAGAACCAGTTTTTTACCTTAAAGACGTCGATATTATAAATGTTACTCGCATGGGAGCTGAGCAAAGCCACCTTCGTCTTGATCTTCGTGATAAGACTGGAAAAAATCTTAAATGTCTTGCTTTCTACGCCCCAGAAAAGTGGCTTCACCTAGATCCTCAATTCGACCATATAGAGCCACTTGTTAAGTTTGTTGAAAATGATTTTAACGGAGTTCGCTCGCTCGAGGCGCGCATAGTTGACATCGTCTTTTCAGATTAAGAAGCGTATCATTATTTGTAGCTTGTGCATATTTACAATATATGTTATAATAAAATGATGAAAAGAGTAATTGTTAAGTGCAAGCTGTCTTCGAAGGATGTTTTTGAGAAAAAGCTCTCAGATATAAACATGGATTTTTCTGCTGCGCACTGGCAACATGATCGTATTTATGTCCCACGCGAATACAAAAAGAATTCTAGTTACCCACGCCTGATTATGCGCACAGATATGCAATCCGCTAATCAGCCAGCCAAGTATTCTTTTATTTTGAAGCGCCATATAGAAGATTCTGGAGTTGATATTATTGAAGAGACCGTTGTTGAAGATTATGAAAAATTAGTTAACATTATTTTGCAACTAGGTTTTAAGCCACTTGCCGAGATTTCTAAACAACGTCAACGTCTCGATCTAAATGAGGGAGTCTCTATTTATTTGGATAAAATCGAAAATCTACCTGGTGGCTATGCCAAGATTGAGGCAAATCTAGACCCAGAAGAATCAGTCGCCGAAGCTAAAAACGACCTTCAAAATACATTCAGAACATTAGGTGAAACTAACTTCATCGAAAGCGCTTACTTCGAAATGAATTATTAACCTCTAGGCGGCTCACCATCTGGTTCACCTAGTAGTTTTTTGGACTTAATTTCGTATCTACGTCCATTTACTGGTGATACATAATAATCTTCGTTTAGTAAGTTCACGAACATCGACAAATCTTTATCATCCATAATAATAATCGAACCATCATCATCCGTCATCAATTCGAGCTGCATTTCATCTGCATAGTCAATTAATTTGTCCTGTGGCATTTCTGCGGCCACATCCATCGCCTGAACTTTCTTTAGTATTGGTTTCTTATCTGCAAGTAGGGAATCAAGCGTTAGCCCTTCCGCAAAAGAAAGCTTGTATTTATCTGTCAATTCCTTCGCCTTAGCCTCGGCAAGTACTTGCATTTTGTAATCATATTGGAAGAGATTCTCGAACTTTGATTGATTGAACACTATGATGTTTCCATCAATAACCGCTACCTGATTATCCTCGGGCATTTTTAAAGCGATCTCTGCACTAAATGGCTCAAAACTTTCGCCGTTAATCTCCCAGGAGGCCGTACCCTTAAGGGCAGACGAAGCGGGTAAAATTTTAGCGATATAAAAAGTTTTCATTCCGTCTTCGCCTGGGTAGGTGAATTTTGCAATGATACCTTTAACCTTCCGAAAATCATATTCATTTTCAGAAAAATAATCAATATCTTTATACTCATTTTCAATCAGGTGGATTAAGGTCTCGGCTCGCCCTACTTTGGAAAGGGAAGTACGATAAATCACCTTCTCTTCACCATCAGCCCGCTCGTATTCACGGCATTCGAGCCCCTTGTCGGCCTCTTCGATAATATAATGAATAGCTTCCTGCATAAACATTGACTTTACTGCTCCAGTCAGTTTATCGGAATACTTAATCTTATACGGCGTATAGTTTTTATTAAACAAAAACAACTCTGCCGATACATTATTCTTGACTTCGTCCACCTCATTCGCCCACAAGAACACGTCAAATTCTGTATTTTCCATTTTTACCTCACTTATTTTCTCTAATTATATCATAGATAAATAAAAAAAGAGAACCCCCGACCAGAAATCAGTCGGGGGAAGGGGGAACAGTGGCCTGGTACAAGGGTTTATAGCTGCCAGAATATCTAATCTCGATCCACTCTTCACCGTTGGTTACACCCATGTGACCTCTATCATCGGGACAGATGTGCCAACCTTCAGGTAGATTGAGTTCTGTCAGCTCATTGGGAATAGTTAGAAGTTTTGGCTTATACTTAAGCCATCTGACATCGGGATTGAGTTCTGCAGTAGTGTCTCCTACTGAACTAATATCTCCTACGAAATCAACATCAAGGTCTACTACCCGCACCGTAATCGCGTCCATTTTTCCTCCTTATAAGGTTCTTGACGCCAGCCGTCATTAATAATAGTTTAGCACTATAATCTCCCCACATCAATACCTTTATGTTCGGTTATTACGAAATAAAAATACAGAATTTCAACTTGGTTTGTTCGGGAAAATAACAGGGAAGTTTTCCACACATGGGTAAAACTTAAACTAAAAAAAAGTTGAAAAAAGCTCTTGCATTTTTATTAAAAACATAATAAACTGAAATCAGCGAACAATCATACAAAAACGCTAAACAAAAAGTAAGTACCTTAAAAAAGTTTGAGATCGGCCAACTAGGAGCTCTGGCGCGCATTAAATCTTAAGCGAGATGCGTCAAAACAATCGTGCGTTCTTTCGTTAAAACACACCTCCCAATAAAACTCTATATGGTCAAAGACCGATACACAATAAGTCTCTCAACGGCTGCGATATAAGATTAGCTTCGCGCTGGTAAAATCGTGGTGGATTATATTGTGAATAAACAAAAATCAAAGCAGAAACAAACCCGCTGAAGTTTCTAGTTGAACGATCTCAAACGTTGTATAATATAGGCATGAAGAAATTACATATTCCTGTATTATTATCAGAAGTGCTAGCTGCCCTTGATCCGCATCCCGGAGAGAGTTATTTAGACCTAACTGCCGGTTACGGTGGTCATGCTAGAGAGATTTTGGATGTAACACAGCAATATAAGAATTCTTGTCTTATAGATCGTGATGAATTCGCAGTTAATTATTTGAAAGGCGAATTCCCGTCCGAACTAGAGATTAAACGTATGGATTTTTATGGTGCAGTGCTACAGCTTATTGAGTGTGGAAAGACTTTTGATATGATACTAGCGGATCTTGGAGTTTCTTCCCCGCAATTAGACATGGAAGAAAGGGGTTTTTCATTCCGTTTCGACGCGCCGCTCGATATGCGTATGGATCAAAGACAATCGTTGACCGCAAAAGACATAGTTAATAAGTATAGCGAAAAAGAACTCACGGAACTATTTGTCGAGTATGGCGAAGAAAGTAAGGGTCGTGCAGCGATGTTCGCCAGAATTATCGTTACTCACCGCCCCATAAATACCACAAAAGAGTTAGCTGACCTCATCCGTAATAGATGGCATGGTTACAGCAAAACTCACCCAGCGACCAAAATTTTTCAGGCAATCAGAATTGCCGTGAATAATGAGCTGGACGAAATTGCTCTCACCTTACCTCTGTTACCTAAACTATTAAACAAAGGCGGTAGAGTTGGGATTATTACCTTCCACAGCCTAGAGGATAGATTGGTGAAAGACTATTTTAAGGAAGCATCAAGTTATGGCGAAGAGTCGGAACTCAAACTAATCAATAAAAAGCCATATGTTGCGGGAGCACAGGAAATAGGCATCAACCCTCGCGCACGGAGTGCCAAGCTTCGCGTTGCAATCAGGGATTGATCAAAATAAAAAAATAAAAAAGGAGGCAAATATGCCAAAGCAAATTTTAGTCGCGAATAAATCACGCGCTCAAAAAATCAAGGTTCATTTCCGCTAAAGTCTACCTTCCTTGGGCGAGTCGCCTCGCCCAAGGTTTCGAGAATAGCGATATGGACCTTTGTAGGGTCCACCAGGAGTTTACACAGGAGTGTGTAGAGTGTATGACCTTCCCGGGTAACTTTTTAAGAGTCACTTATAGCTCTGCTCTTAAAAAGCCCCGGACTAGGATAAAAAAATAAAAATTGAATAAATTAGCGAGGATAAAAACCAAAAATGATTAGTCAAACTTACGTTACAAGGCGAGAACCAGTCGGAAATAGTTTTGTGCGCAATCGCAACACCATCCGTCACACCAAGAAGAGCCTTGGCTCAATCTCTCAAGTTATTATTATTGGCATGCTTACCTTAATCTTCGCATTGATATACGTTGCAGAGGGAACAAAAGCTACCAGTTTTGACTATGAATTATCATCCGTAGAATCAGAAATCACCGAAATGAACGCAAAGCTAGAAGATCTTTCAGTAGAAAAGGCGCGTCTTACCTCTGTCGCCACAGCCAAAAATAGTACGGTTGCCGCGGCTATGGATAACGCGACGGTAACCGGGTATGTCGCAGAATAAGACTATCTCTAAAATTAAAATACTAAAATATGTTATTTTGGTCGCACTTATTATTATTGTTGCGCGGCTTTTTTTTATTCAAATTGTTGAGCATGGCGAATGGGTGGCTAGAGCCGACGAGCAACATACTTTATTAGAAACAATTACGCCTAAAAGAGGCGAAATCTATATGATGGACGATGACGAACCAGTTGCAGTAGTTTTAAATCAATCCACATATCAAATAGTGATTGACCCATCCGTTACGGAAAAATCCGTAATCGAAGAAGTCGTAAATAAATATGCAAAAGATTACACGATAGCTGACATAGATGAAATCTACTCCGAAGAAGGGCTTCGGTATGCCGTGGTGGCCAAAAACGTGCCTCGCGAGATTGCTGAAGAGATTAATGAATCTGGCGCTAGCGCAGTTTGGCTTAAAAAGACTAACCAGCGTGTGTATCCAGAAGGGGAATTAGCGTCTGGGCTTTTAGGTTTTGTTAATTCCGACGGGATTGGCCAATATGGCGTCGAAGGGTCTCTAAATGAAACCTTGTCAGGGAAGGAAGGACTAATCAAGACTACGGCAGATGTTAACAAAGTGGCCCTAAGTATTGGTAACGATAATGTCAAAATTCCCGCCGAAGATGGTGCTAATATAGTTCTTTCTGTAGATCGCGGCCTGGAGCGGGGAGTCGAGGAGCTTGCTATCTCGGCCGTCAACGAAACCGCTGCCACCAATGCATCCGTATTAGTGATGGAGCCTAACACCGGTAAAGTTGTAGCTATGGCAAATGTGCCAAATTACGATTTAAATAACTATAGTGACGTAAAGGATGCCTCCGCCTACATTAACTACGCCACTGAGGTACCATACGAGCCAGCTTCGGTTTGTAAAAATTTCTCTTTCTCTGCCGCTATTAATGAAGGCGTTATGACCTCGAGTACTACGTATTTTAATCAAGGATACGAAATAGTAGATGAATGGAAAATCCAAAACGCAGAGCAGCGTTCTATACTCTATGGCACGATCGATATGAAAACAGCACTATATTGGTCATTAAACACGGGATCAATCTACGCGCTTAAATTACTCGGTGGTAACTCATCTGCCATCAATCAAACTGGACGTGAAAAATTATACGACTATTATTATAATAAATTTAGATTAGGCCAGATTACCGGAATCGAACTAATTGAGGCCGAAGGATTCATCCCGGATCCTAATGAAGGGTGGGGGCCTGATTCCGTGTATGCCAATATGACCTTTGGTCAAAACCTAGGTGTTACTATGATACAAGTTGCCTCCGCCTTTTCTGCCGTAGTTAACGGTGGTTATTGGCGTACCCCTACAATCGTAGAAGGGAATCTAAAGGGCGACGAAATTATGCCATTAGCAAGCGAAAAAGTTGAAGACAAGATACTTTCAGACGAAACAAGTGCCATGATGCGTGAAATGCTAGTTAACAACCGCAATTACAAAGTAAAAGGAGGAATCGATCGTGATGGCTATTCTATAGGCGGTAAGTCTGGCACTGCCCAGGTCATCAAAGACGGAGCCTACGACGACACAATGAGCGAAACGGTCGGTACCTACATTGGTTACGTAGCACCAAAAGATGAGATGCCACAATACGTCATTATGGTAAAAATGTTAGGTGAAGGAGCTTATCTAGATGGCACCATTGCCAGCAATCTGTTTGACAAGGTTTCTAACTATATTATCGATTATTATAAAATTAAGCCAGGAGCATGAAGCTCTTATGGTTCTAAAACGGGCACTTTGTGATATAATGCAAGCATGAGTATTAACGATGAGATGTTTTATGGGTTATTACTAGCATTAGCTAGCTTCCTGATTTCTATGGCGCTAACCCCTATCTATACCCACTTTGCCTATAAATATAAGTTTTGGAAAAAACAAAAAATGACTACGGTAGACGGTAAAGCTTTACCTATTATGACTAAACTTCATGCGCATAAATTCAAGCATGTTTTCCCGACCATGGCCGGACTAGTGGGGGTTGTTGCTGTTACGGTAGTTACCTGGATCTTTAATTTGGACCGTGGGCAAACCTGGCTACCTTTAGTAGGGTTCTTGGGCGGAGCCATGGTGGGCGCCATTGATGACGCTATTAATATTTTTGGTTCTGGGCGGGGTGCTGCAGGTCTTCGTGGTCCCGTAAAATTCTTTCTGATTTCTGCGGTCGGAGTAACGCTAGGATGGTTCTTTGCGGTCAAACTTGGCTGGACCTCAATTCTAGTTCCATTCCTAGGCAACTTCGAAGTTGGCATCCTTGGTATGATTCCAATCTTTGCTTTTTCAGTTGTAGCCACTTCAAACGCCGTCAATATTACTGATGGCCTGGATGGTCTTTCTGGTGGCCTAGCTATGATTGCTTACGGAGCCTACGGAGTTATTGCTCTTTTCCAAGGCAATATGCTACTCTTTGGGTTTTGTATGACAGTAGTAGGGTGGCTACTTAGTTATATTTGGTTTAATGTACCACCAGCTCGTTTTATGATGGGTGACACGGGTTCTTTTGCCTTAGGTGCAGGCCTAGGCGTAGTAGCGATGATGACTAATTCATTTCTGCTATTGCCTATTATCTGTTTGCCGGCCGTCATAGAGACTGGGTCTAGCTTAATTCAGCTAATGTCTAAAAAAATCTTTCATCGCAAAGTATTTATCTCGGCCCCTTTACATCATCATTTGGAAGCATTAGGCTGGGGTGAGGCAAAAATCGTGATGAGATTTTGGATCTTCGCTGGCGTCTGTGCCATTGTCGGTATCTTTGTCGCTGCTACTGGGGGAGCGATGTGAAAAATCGTCGCCACAAATCTAACTTAGTTATTCTTTTTACTACTTTAGGCCTTATGGCATTAGGGCTTATTGTAATCTATGCAATTGGCCCCATGCGAGCCAATGTCTTAAACTCCACCTATGGCACCAATTACGACCCAAACTCCTTCTTTTTAGGACAACTGAGATCAGTACTACTGTCGCTGGTGGCGTTTTTTGTGGCTTTTAAAGTTGTACCGTATCAGTATTTGCAAAAGTATTCTAAACCCATCATGATTGTAGCCCTAGCTATGTCAGTGCTATTATGGGTGTTAGCAAAAATGGGCTCATCACTAGTCAGATGTGAACTAGGGGAATGCCGTTGGTTTGATTTTGGGATTGTTAGTTTTCAGCCTGCAGAATTTTTGAAGCTTGCTCTCGTGGTCTACTTGGCGGATTTTATATCTAGAAAGCAAAAAGATCAAACTATCGGCAAATGGCGAGAGTTCTGGCTGCCTCTAATCATTATCTGCGGAACGTCACTCGCTCTTGTAGTGGTAGCCCAGGGTGATCTAGGAAGCGGCGTAGCCCTAATCGCGATTATCTTTGGTATGCTATTAGTTTCTGGCATCTCTACGAGACAATACCTTATTATGGTAGCTATAGTATTAGCTGGCTCCGTCTTCGCAGTTGCCACCTCTGAGCATCGCATGCAACGGGTTGATGCTTGGATAGCTACGCTTACTGGCGGGGAAAGCTCCGGCTCTAACTATCATATTGAAAACGCCATGCTAGCAATTGGCGTAGGTGGACTCTTTGGTGTAGGAGTAGGGAATTCGGTTCAAGCCACAGGCTATCTGCCAGAATCTATCAACGACTCGGTGTTTGCCATCATGGGTGAAACCTTTGGCTTTGTAGGGCTCTTCCTGGTGGTTGCTATATTCGGCATCATGCTTCTTAATATGCTCAAAGTAGCCGAGGGAACCGTCGAGCCGGATAATAGGCTTTTTGTAATAGGCGTATTCTCTTGGATGGCCGCACAAGTCGTAGTTAATATTATGGGGATGACATCACTTATTCCAGTTACCGGCATCACTTTGCCACTACTATCTTATGGTGGCACTAGCATGATATTTATCGCCGCTGCTTTAGGCTTCGTTTTGCAACTTTCGTGTTATACTAGTAGAGAGGTAATAACAAATGAAGATATTAGTAGTCGGCGGAGGATCAGGGGGTCATATCACGCCAGCCGTCGCCGTAATCAGAGAAATAATAAATAAAAAGCCACGTGCCGAAATTGAATTTTGGACTGATTTTAAATATTATAAAAACGTCACCAAGCTTACGACTGAGTTAGGCGTTGCCTGGGGGGAAGAGAAGAAGAAAAAAGGCTCTCGTAGGTTTTCATATATCCGCGTACGACGTTTGCCGGCCGGTAAATTTCATCGCTATGCCGGTTGGACTTTTCGTGATTATTTCGTGCATATTGGCATTACATTGAAGGATTTATTTTTTGGAAACATCTTAGGGTTTCTCGGCTTCGTTTGTGGGCTTATCACTAGTTTTTTTAGGTTCATCCCGAAAAAAGATCGCCCAAATGTTATATTCTTAAAAGGCGGGTATGTTTGTCTGCCAGTCGGCCTAGTAGCTAGACTATTCAAGGTTCCGTATATTATTCACGAATCTGATGCCACTATGGGCCTTGCTAATCGAATTCTTGCTAAGCATGCTACTAAGGTTGCATTTGGTATTCCGCCCTC
>JAZRRY010000001.1:0-6059 GCA_045651145.1 Candidatus Nanosyncoccus sp. | reverse complement strand
CTTAATGAAATTTTATTTTTTGCCATCGTCTGCCTCAAAATATAAATAGTTACAAGCCAGATGGTCAGAAAAATTAATACTGCAAATATGCCGTCAGATACTTGGTCCATAACACCGCTTAGCCCAACGGTTGCGATTCCTATTATCACAACAATAGCCAAAAACGGCAAAATCAATTTATAATTTCTTACTAAAAGACCGGACGTCTTCATAATATGTTCAGCAATTCCTGGTACGGAGACTTCACGTAAATAATCTTTTCGGTAGGACCTCTTAAAAGAACGATGCGAAACATCTTTCTTAGAACGTTGTTTTGCCATGTTCCAATCTTTCAATACGTTTCTCGATTGGTGGATGAGACGAAAACAGATTGCTGAAAAAGCCTTTCTTTAAAGGGTTATTAATATACATTGCCTCTGTAGCAATATTTTGGCTATGCATTGGTTGGCTATGTGATTGTAGCTTCTTTAACGCCGAAATCATCCCCTCCGGATATCTAGTAATATTAACGGCCGAAGCGTCCGCTAAAAATTCTCGCTGACGACTAACCGCCATCTGCGCCAAGCTGGCCAAAATAGGAGATAATATAGCCGCAACTAATACTAATGCATATCCGACTGGGCTCCCTTCATTTTCGCGCCTCCGATTACCATAAAACATCATCCTAAATGCCAAGTCCGATATTAGCCCAATCACACAGGTTAAACCAAATACAATCATAGATACCCGTATATCATAATTCTTAACGTGCGACATCTCGTGAGCCATCACTGCAGTCAACTCCTTATTGTCCATAATATCTAGTAGCCCTGTAGTTGCAGCAACTATGGCATGCTTTGGATCGCGTCCGGTGGCAAATGCATTTGGAGCTTTATCGTCAATTATATACACCTTCGGCATTGGTAACCCTGTGGTTATCGATAAATTCTCAACAGTATTATAAAACCTTGGATTTTCTTTTTTGGTTATTTCTCTAGCCCCCGTCATCGCTACGGTTATAGAACCAGCATAATAATACTGAAATACCGCATAGACTATAGCTATTACTAATGTCCATGCGGCAATCCTCCAGTCACCATATACCCAAGCAAAAATCCCAGCAATCAACCCAATCATCACTACAAAAGCGAGGATTAGATACACTGTTTTACGCTTGTTTTCGGTAATCTGCTTATACATTTCTAAAATTTAACTTCAGGCGCTTTCTCAATCTTGGCTTTTTCGGACTCACTCACCTCAAAGTATTCACGTTCCTTAAAGTGGCCAATAAAACTGTTTACTAAATTCGTCGGGAAAGTCTTAATTTTAGTATTAAGGTCTTTGGCCCCAGCATTATAAAATCTACGCGATGCCTGAATCTTATCCTCGACATCCTGAAGTTGAATTTGTAATTGCTTGAAATTTTCATTTGCTTTTAGTTCTGGATAGGCTTCTGCAATTGCAAAAATCTTACCTAAAGCACCTTGCATTGCCTCTTCTGCTTCGGCCGCCTGTTTAACTGTTTTTGCACCCATCGATGCAGCTCGAGCCTCAGTCACCATCGCAAAGGTCTCTTTTTCGTGTTTTGCATAACCTTTAACGGTCTCTAGTACGTTAGGAATCAGGTCGGCACGATACTTTAATTGTACAGTAATGTCGCTCCATGCTTCGTTTACGCGCTCGTTTAGTCGTACTAAGCCATTATAAATCCCCGCAACCGCACAAATAGCCAAAATGACCACGGCCACAATCACAACTATTATAATTCCCCATACTGGCATTTCGTTCTCCTTTAAATTATATGTAACTATTATAGCATAATTTTTCACGCAAAAACCTAAATATGTGGTATAATCAATATACCGTGCGAATGTAGCTCAGTTGTTTAGAGCGCTTCCTTGCCAAGGAAGAGGTCGAGAGTTAGAGTCTCTTCATTCGCACCATTTTTTGTGCTCCAAAATAGTTCATCTACCTGGCTAACTCTCGTTCTTGCGAAGCGAGAGTTAGAGTCTCATGCGTTCTGCACCATTTTTTGTACTCCAAAAACAAAATATCCCCAGCCTCCACAAAGTGCGTAAAGGTTGGGGATTTGGTGCACCTACTTCGCTTCCGACCACAGTTGTCTCAAAATTGGATCTACGATCACTTCACCACGACTAAGTGGTATTTCTAAATCAACGCGACGAAATCCAGCATAATCGAGGCTTTTCGCAATCCAATCTCCATGGGTAATGTAAGTGCCGCCATCGCAATATACAAAGATCGTGTTTTCCCCGCTGCAATAGTGACCTAGGAGTCTTCTCGCCAAATAATCAAAACAAGCCTCATTACATACAGGCTGGACACGTCTTGTGTTGTTATAATATCTAACTTCGATCCCATCACGAGGAATTCTAAGGCAACGTCTCAATACGCTTTCATCCAACTCTCCAAAGTGGCACTCGTCAGACCAATTTATACAATCTTGCTCGTATTTGTTATAATGCGAATTCCAAGCCTCTTTGCAAGATCTTCGAAATTTCTCCGCATCATAAGGAGGCCAAGCCTCATCTACGAATGGAACTTCAAAGTCTCCCTTCAAAAAACCAGCTCTAGACAATATGTCCACATCGCCGACTGACGTTGGTTTCGCGAAAACGCCACTATTACTTACAAAACAAATAGCACCCCCATTGGTCGCATACTCCATCTTGTGCTCTGCCCTTAGGCATGATAAATCTAAAGGACTATCCTGCGATACGAACCCCGCATACGGACGTCTCATCATGACGATTCCATTCATGCAAATGCTTTGGGCTTCCAACTGCCTCAATTCTGGATTTTCCACATCTATTCCTTTCCATCTAGAAGTAGGCACAAATATTAAGGTACCTAGCAATACGCCAACAACTCCTACATTATATCATAAGAATAGATAGAAAATAGAAGATACTATAGCCTATGATATAATAACCATAAGCATGGATAATTTTTTTTCAAACAATCTTACTTGCTATAGTAGCTATGGGCATCATCATCCTAATCATAGCTATCTTATTAATGGAGCCTTAGTATGATCTGGATCACTTTAGTTATATTTGCCACCCTCCTAGACTCTCTACGAATCTTTGTCGATAACTACGTTTCTGATGTCTACTTTAAAAAACACCTAGCTTATTCTCAAAAACTATTTTATGGCTCTCTAGGTATTATCACCTCAATCATCCTCCTCGTGGCTTCAGGTTTTAATATACAATCCGCCAATCTCGGCATTATCGGACTTTTAATTCTTTCTGGACTCCTAAGTGCATTGGCTAGTCTTCCCTATCTTAGAACCCTCGAAATCGACGATTCTACTAATCTAGGTATTTTTATTCAGTTAGCGCCAATTCTATACTTAGTGCTAGGCTGGCTATTTCTCGGTGAAACCTTCGCGCCTATTCAGCTAATCGCCTTCGCTTTTATCTTGGCTGCCCCTTTACTCATAGTTTTAACTACTCGCAAAAAATCCCGACACACCAAGATTAAAGCCATAATATATGCTTTTACTTATGTGTTTATCGCCGTTATCGGAAACCTAGTTTTCGTTATTGCAAACACAGAAAATGATAGATTTATTAGTAGTATTGCATTTTTAACTTTAGGTAAAGCAATCGGTAGCATCCTAATCATTTGGTCACGGCCAAAAATGCATCGTCGTTTCTATAGAGTTTTGAAAGCATCAAAATATAAAGTCATTCGCCCTATGTTTATTAATTATTTTATATCCCTAGCTAAAGATTTTACCTATCGTGGCGCCTTAGTACTCGCTCCAGCCGTAGCCGTAGCCTCTGCAGCATCAGATTCTACTGAGCCGATTGTAATTTTCTTTATGGGACTTTTGCTTACCCTTGTTTGGCCTAAATTTGGTCGCGAAAAACTAGATAAAAAATCCATTCTCACCCATCTCACCGCCACAATTCTCATAGTAATCGGCATCGTACTGCTACAAATATGATATAATAAAGTCACGGCGCTTTGGCGGAGTGGTTACGCAGCGGTCTGCAAAACCGCGTACACCGGTTCAATTCCGGTAGGCGCCTCCATTTTTTTTTATTTGACTTTTATAATCGGCTCCTTCGACTCACCAAGTCTCTTTGCTTTTTCAATTAAGGCCGCCACCTTCTCGTGATCTTCTTTCTGTTTCTTCTCGTCAAAAGCCGCTTGTTGGCGTTTCAACTCACCAGTAAAGCCAGTCCCTTTAGCTGCATTCCAAAAGATTCGCTCACAAGGAACATTCTTGTAATGCCAAGGCTTATTAAATAAATTAAAATGCACCAGCTTAATATTTCTAGGTAATTCCTTTACCGGCTCCGCATTCCAAACCGGCGACAAAGGCAAAATCTGGCCACGAAGAATCAGATTCAAATAATCCTGATCAGGCGCTACTAGATCTGCATCAAACTCACGGATCAAATCTATCATTTGTGATAAATACCTAATTTTGCGCATCTTTTTTAGGTCCATCACTTGGACTCCAGAATTCACATATTCCGCGTGTGGCACACCGAGCGCATTATCTACATAATCACGAAATTCCTTAATGTCCGTTACTTTAGGATCAATCACTGCCGCTATCGCATTATCGCCTAGTTCAGTATCAAACAATTCCCCAATATCGCCCCTCAAAATTACATCGCTATCAATATATATCGCCTTTTTGTAGACCGGAAACAGCATCGGGATAAATGCCCTATAGTAATATACTGCCGAAGAAAAGAAATCCCCTGCGCCCTTTTGGCGGCGCGTGCAATATGCAATAATAGCCTTTAGATATAGACTCCGCGACATTTTCTTAAATTGCAGGGCAACATTTCTGGTAACTAAGCTTCTAAGCCTCCATCTGTTTACTAAATTTATGCCGTCGTGCAAAATAATTACCTTATAATAACGCTTCGGATCCGTGTGCTGTGTCAAAGAATGAATCGTAGCCGCCGCATATGGCGCATAGGCATTATTTATTGTCAAAAATACTGGCACTACTTTAGTATATTTATTGATCGGATGACCTGTATTGAAAATACTCATTACTTTTTATTAACTTTCTTGTATGTAAAATATTGATAAGTGTTATTCCTACTATATTTTACCATAGAATCATAAGCCTTTTTTGCTAAATCTGCACGATTCTCATCTTCAGTTTTTTGTGGGTCTGGATAAAACGGACCATCTACATAAACATCCATGCGTGGTAAATCGCCATGTTTACTATTTTTTCGTTTATGATAAGTAGTAGTCATCGTGAAGACCGGCAAATCATTACGCGTTGCATATTTAAAAGACCTGTCCCCCGCAGGGAACTTACGTATTTTTGTGGCGTAGGGCCACACGTGTGCTTCCGGATAAATCACTAGCGCCTTCTTTTGTGCCAACCGCTCATCTACAGCCTTATTAAAAGCTTCCTTTTCTTCCTTGGTCTTACCGAGTGGCAAACCACCAATCATCGGCAAAAACTTACCAATACCAGGAATCTTCAGGTTAACTGGTGAAATAATCGTAAAAATTCGCCGATCAGCAGCTAAAGCTGGTCCAAACACGTCATGAAAGGGATTTGTATGATTTGCATAAATCACGTAACCCTTACCTTTTGCTTGCTTTAATTTTTCTCGTCCATAAAACTTCGCCTGCCAATACACGCGCTCATAGTACTGCCCAAATAGTTTAAAAATCCGAAACAAAATCGCTGAATACAACCTAACAAATGGATTTGCCGGAATAAACTCATAACCCTCTGGCAATCTTACTTCTTGCTTTTTCTCTTGTTCATCCGTCTTAATCGGATCGTCTTCTTCTGATTCGTAATAAAATACGCGTTCTTCCTTCGGAATATCTTTTTGAAATAACTCCGCTTTTGCCATAATATAAGTATAACATAGATAGTTATAAAACTTTCCATGCTCGCAATAAAAGAGCTTAAAGGGCTTACAACTTGTCTTTCAATGCATTATATTCTTCCAAAATATCATCATATTCTGTAATTTTTAATACATCATGAACCTTATCAATTTCAAATGGTTTCACTCTCTGTACTCTAAAGTACGGCCAAAACTTAAAGTTATTCG